>JANMAN010000266.1:0-5154 GCA_031359885.1 Tardiphaga sp.
CAGATCAGCTGAATCGGACGAACCGGATAGGCCGCTTGCGCGAAAGAAGGCTTGAGGCCGAGCGCGGCGCTAGCTGCGACGGCAGCGGTCGAGGCCGCGAAAGCGCGGCGCGTGATAAGCGTCATCGATGTTCCTCCCGAGGCGCCTGTTGAGGCCGGCGCGCTTCGGCGACATGTTAGATGAAAATCACGACGCGGGAAGAAGTGTTTTGGTATGGCTGGCGCTGGCTGTTGCGGCGACTAGCGCTGATGACGGCACCGGTTGTGCAACAGACACGACCAATCCAAACGTTTTATCGGCTGGAGTAAATTGCTATGCCTTGCTCTCGCGTTCGACAAAGGCTTTCAATAGCGGCAAGTGATTTTTGATAATCAGCCATACTTTCTCAGCGTCGGTCGCATGATATGCGTGACGCAATCGATTGCCGAAATCGATAATATCTTTCCATGCGATCTCGGGTGCTTGCGACTTGATGTTTTCCGGAATGTTGCGCGTCGCCTCGCAGACGATTTCGAGATAACGTTCCGTAGCCATACAATACGTTTTATTGGCCTTGAATTGCTCGAGGTTCATACCGAGAAGCAGTTCGTCGATATCGCTGATCGATTCTAACACGTCGATAAGACGGTCCTGAGCGGTCGGCGGCATTTAGAATACCTCCGTCACATCGTCCGCAATGCGTGCGACGATACGCGGTTTTAATAATTCGCGAATCGAGATCTGCGTCGATAGTCCGGTCTTATCTTCGATAAGTCGCGTAACAGCCGCGATGTCATAAGGCGAAGTTTTGTCGATAAGGATATCTAAATCGCTATCCGGCCGATGGTCTCCACGCACGCGCGATCCGAACACCGCAAGGCGCGTGATGCCATGCGCGCGAATTTGCGGCTCCAGCGCGCGCAATTTCGCGATGATCGTATTCAGCGTGATGTCGAGAACGGCAGTCATCTCTTCATAATAGCCAAATTTGGCTGCGCCGACTACTCCGCTGCCTCGCTGGCATGGCCGAGCCGCGCGTTGAGCTTGTGGATCAGTTCTTCGGCGGCGTCGGCGATGACCGTGCCGGGCGGGAAGATCGCCTCCGCGCCGGCCGCATAAAGCGCGTCGTAATCCTGCGGCGGCACGACCCCACCGATGATGATCATGATGTCTTCGCGGCCTTGCTTCTTCAGCGCGGCCTTCAACACGGGCACGGCCGTGAGATGCGCGGCCGCAAGCGACGACACGCCGAGGATATGGACGTCGTTCTCGACGGCCTGCCGCGCGGCTTCGTCGGCGGTCGCGAACAATGGCCCGATATCGACATCGAAGCCGACATCGGCGAAGGCCGATGCGATCACCTTCTGGCCGCGATCGTGGCCGTCCTGACCGATTTTGTCGACGAGAATGCGCGGGCGACGGCCTTCGGCGTCCTCGAAGGCATCGATCAGCTCTTGAACTTTGGCGACACGGTTCGACATCGTCGCAGCCTCCCGCTTGTATACGCCGGTGATGGATTTGATTTCCGCGCGGTGGCGGCCGAACACCTTTTCCATCGCATCCGAAATTTCACCCACGGTTGCTTTCGCGCGTGCGGCGTCGATCGCGAGCGCGAGGAGATTGCCGTTACCTTCGGACGCCGAACGGGTGAGCGCATGCAACGCCGCATCGACATCGGCCTGGCTACGTTCGCCGCGCAAACGCTTTAGTTTGTCGATCTGCAACCGCCGCACCGTGGAGTTTTCTACCTTCAGCACGTCGATCGGCGCTTCGTTGATCGGCTTGTATTTATTGACGCCTATCACAGCCTGCTTGCCGGCATCGATGCGTGCCTGCGTCTTCGCGGACGCTTCCTCGATGCGCAGCTTCGGTACGCCGGCTTCGATCGCCTTGGCCATGCCGCCGAGTTCTTCGACTTCCTGAATGTGAGCCCACGCTTTCGTCGCGAGATCGTGCGTCAGGCGCTCAACGTAATAGGAGCCGCCCCACGGATCGATGATGCGGTTGGTGCCGGTCTCCTGCTGCAAAAACAGTTGCGTGTTGCGGGCGATGCGCGCGGAAAAATCGGTCGGCAACGCGAGCGCTTCGTCGAGCGCGTTGGTGTGCAGAGATTGCGTATGTCCCTGCGTCGCAGCCATCGCCTCGATCGTTGTGCGCATCACGTTGTTGTAAACGTCTTGCGCCGTCAGCGACCAGCCCGAGGTTTGGCAATGCGTCCGCAGCGACAGCGATTTAGGGTCTTTCGGATTGAACTGCGTCAGAAGTTTCGCCCATAGCAAACGCGCGGCGCGCATCTTGGCGACTTCCATGAAGAAGTTCATGCCGATCGCCCAGAAGAACGACAGTCGTGGCGCGAAACGGTCGACGTCGATGCCGGCGGCCAAGCCCGCACGAAGATATTCTACGCCATCAGCAAGCGTGTAGGCGAGTTCGAGATCCTGCGTCGCCCCGGCTTCCTGCATGTGATAGCCGGAAATCGAAATCGAATTGTATTTCGGCATCTTCTGCGAGGTGTAGGCGAAGATGTCCGAGATGATCCGCATCGATGGTTTCGGCGGATAGATATACGTATTTCGAACCATGAACTCCTTCAGAATGTCGTTCTGAATGGTGCCGGTCAGCTTTTCCGGCGGCACGCCCTGTTCCTCGGCGGCGGCGACGTACAATGCGAGGATCGGCAGCACCGCGCCGTTCATCGTCATCGATACGCTCATCTGGTCGAGCGGAATGCCGGCGAATAGCGTCCGCATGTCGTAGATCGAGTCGATGGCAACGCCGGCCATGCCGACGTCGCCGGAGACGCGCGGATGATCCGAATCGTAGCCGCGATGGGTGGCGAGATCGAACGCGACCGAGAGACCTTTTTGGCCGGCGGCAAGGTTGCGGCGATAGAAGGCGTTGGAATCTTCGGCCGTCGAGAAGCCGGCGTATTGCCGGATCGTCCATGGCTGGTTGACGTACATGGTCGGGTAGGGGCCGCGCAGGAACGGCGCGATGCCCGGATAGGTGTCGAGGAAGTCGATGCCGGCCAGATCGGCTTCGCTATAGCCTGGCTTGACGACGATGCCTTCGGGCGTGAGCCAGGGGTCGTAGCTTGGAATCGCAGAAGCGCGCGCGGCGGCGTTCGACGCAAAGGCGATGTCGGCGAAGTCGGGAATGCGGGTCATGATGTCACCGTCTCGATCTTGGCATAGGCGTCTTGCATCGTCTTCAAAGCATCGCCGCCGGCGACGATGAACTCGTTGATTCCAGCGGCGCGGAAGGCCGCCTCGTGGTCGCCGGGGCGTCCCGCCAGATAGATATGCGTCGCACTGGCGGCGTGAAGGGCCTTGGCTGCATCGGCAGCGTTTGTCGCGTAGAGTTTGTCCGACGAGCAGAGGCACACCAGCGCCGCGCCGGATGCTTTGTAAGCGTTGGCGAGGGCGGCGAACTCATCGCTCGAGTTTTCAGGCCCCCCACCCCCGACCCCTCCCCGCCCAAGAGGGGGGGAGGGGGGAACGAACTCGATCGCTTCGATGCCGGCGGTCTCGAAGAAACTCTTGGCGAAGGTCGCGCGTGCGGTGAAATCCGCGGCCACTCCAAGATTGGCGAGGAACACTTTCGGCCGTGCGCCCTGCCGTGCGAGCAGGTGGTCCGATTTGTCGCGCAGCGCCTCGAAGGGTTCGGCCAATCGCATCGGCGCGAGTGCGGCAAATCTGATTTTCTGTTTTCCGTAGGGCGTCGCTTCGACGGGCTTGACCTTCAAAACGGCCGCGCGAGGTTCGTGCAAATTAGGAAACTCGCTCGCGCCCGTCATGACCTCGCGCCGCTTGGCGATGCTGGCCTGTCGCGCCGCCCGGGTCGCAGCGACTTTCGGCTGGATGACACCTTGCGTGAGCGCCGCGAAAGCGCCGCCGGCCTTTTCAGTCGCTTGAAACAAAGCCCATGCGGATTCGCAGAGTTCGGTCGTCAGCGCCTCGAGGCCGCCGGAGCCGGCTGCGGGATCGGCGACTTTGGCCAGATTGGCTTCTTCCAGCAGCACGAGCTGCGTATTGCGTGCGGCGCGGCGCGCAAATGCATCTGGCAGGCCCAGAGCCAGCGTGTGCGGCAACACCGTGATCGCGTTCGCGCCGGCAATTCCGGCGGAGAATGTCGCGACCGTTGCGCGGAGCATGTTCACGTAAGGGTCGCGCTGCGTCAGCATGCGCCACGCTGTCTCGCCCGCAACGAACAGCGGCTTCGGCACGAGACCGCAGCTTTCTTCGACGCGTGCCCACAGCCTGCGCAGTGCGCGGAATTTCGCCATCGTCAAAAACTGATCCGCATCGGCGGACAGCCGCGCCGAGATCATCGCGCGCGCATCGTCCAGCGGAATGCCGGACCATTCGAGCACGCGCAGATGCAGCACGGCGACGCCGAGCACATAGGCCAGCTCTTGTGCTTCGGAACCGCCGGCATCGTGGACCACGCGGCCGTCGGCAACGGCGAACGGGCCTTTGAAGCCAGCGTCCTTCAAGTTGGCAATCGTCTTCGTGAACGCCGCTGCGATGTCTTTCCAGTCGTGCGAGCTGGAGCCCCAGACCGCGCAGGCCCCAATCGGATCGAGCCCGAAACGGATGTCGCATTGAGACGGATCGAGACCGTTCGTCTTGATGTGATCGGCAATGTAGGTCGCGGCCATCCGCGATTCCGGGCCGATGTTCAACTCGATGCCGATGCCGGCGTCGATGAAGATGCCGTCGAGCAGGGTTGCGATATTTTCCGGCGTCGCCGCGAGGCCGAAGCCGCGCGCGCTATTTGCGCCCGCAAACACGAGCGTCAGGCCGGTCGCGCCGTTTTCCAGATCGTGCAGCGCCTGCTTATTGGCCTGCTTTGCATCGGGATGGTCGATCCGCTGCATCACCTGCCACGGCGCACCGAGCGGTCGGGCCAGCACGGGACACGCCGCCTGCGCGCGCGCGTAAAGCGGTTCGATTTTGATACCGTCATAGGTCTTGCCGACGAGCTTCTCGAACGGCGCGCCTTTCAGCACGCCGTCGACCAGCTTGCGCCAGTCCGCCTCGGTGGCGGGCGCAAAATCCGCTGCAAGCTTGAGATTGTCGATCGTATCGGACATCGAACAGGTTCACTCCCGGCGGGCTGTCATAAGTGTCTTTGATTGCATCGGAAAGTGCCACGGGCCGGTGGCGATGCCAA
>JANMAN010000282.1:0-1698 GCA_031359885.1 Tardiphaga sp.
CGTCAAGAGGATCAGGCCCCCGATGATCAGCGGCACCGAGCCCAATACGCCGCGCGCGCCGCGGGTCGTATAGCCTTTCGTCAGCATGACCTGCGAGACCCAGCCGGCGATCAGCACGACCACGGCGCCAAACACCCATGGCAGCACCGAAACCCAGCCGGCATCCTTCTGCGAGAAGCCGAGCCCCTGCACGATGAAGGGCGTGAACCAGGTGAGGCCGAGCGACAGCGCCCAATAGGCGCCGAAGGTCGCAGCACAGCAGCCGATGAAGGTGCGCGAGGTCAGGAGCTGGAAATAGGGCACGCGCGGATCGCTGGCGGCCATCGCCACGGTCTGAACCAGCGGACCTTCCTTGCCCATGATCAGCCACGCCACCACCCACATCAGCCCGACCACGCCGAGCGCGCCGAAGGCATAATGCCAGCTATGATTGACGATGATCCAGTTCAGCGCGGGTACCGCGAGGATCACACCGAAAGCCGAGCCCTGCGACAGGATCGCGGTCGGCAAGGTGCGCTTCTCGTCGGGAAACCATTTGTAGACCGCGTGCGCCGCCACCGAAAACGCGGGCCCCTCGCCGGCGCCGAGAATGATGCGGCATATCAAGAGCGTCGTGAAGCTGACGGTGCCGACCATCGGAAACTGTGCCACCGACCAGATCACCGCCATCACCAGCAGGACCCAGCGGGTCGGAACGCTGTTGACGACGAAACCGACGATGATGGCCGAGATCGAAAACAGCAGGAAGAACGACGAGCCGAGCTGGCCGAACTGCTCGGCGTCGAGCTTCAGCTCGGTCATGATCGGCACGCCGGCCAGACCCACGACGATCTTGTCGGCAAAGTTCACCAGCATGAACAGAAACAAGAGAAATGTGATTTTCCAGGCGCCCTTGGGCGTGGCTTGTTCGGTCATGGCTGGATCCCCAATCTTGTCGTTGCCGACTCTTGTGCGTTCGGCCCGATCGGATGCTAGCCGCGGCATCCCCGGCAAGGCAATTGGCCATTTTGACCGGGAAATCCGCGACCAACAGTATTGCAGCCCGGGATACACACCCGAAGGGGCCCCTGCGCGCTTTACAAGGGATCACGATGGTGTTGCCCCTGATATTGAGGCCGTGATCTGCCAATGCCACCCTGATATGCTGCAAGCGCTCACATCCACGGCCCTCCCCACGCATGACCAACGGCAAATCCATCGTGCTCACCGTAACCGGCCTGACCAAGAGCTACCGCGCCGCCGGCGAAGAGGTGGCGGTGCTGCGCGGCGTCAACCTGTCGGTTGCGGCCGGCGAGAGCGTCGCGCTGACAGGCGAATCCGGCAGCGGCAAGAGCACACTGTTGCACCTGATCGCGGGCCTCGATGCCGCCGATGGCGGCGCGATCAGGCTCGATGACGCGCTGGTCTCCGAACTCACCGATTCCGGCCGCGCCGAATTGCGCCGGGATCGCCTCGGCCTGGTATTCCAGCAATTCAATCTGATCCCGAGCCTGACGGTCGAAGACAATCTGCTGTTCCAGTCGCGTATTGCCGGCCGCCACGACGATGGCTGGCATCACGAGCTGGTCGAACGCCTTGGCTTGAAGAATTTCCTCAAGCGCTATCCCGAGCAATTGTCCGGCGGCCAGCAGCAACGCGTCGCGATCGGCCGGGCGCTCGCGACCAAACCGTTGCTGCTGCTCGCCGATGAACCGACCG
>JANMAN010000290.1:0-3972 GCA_031359885.1 Tardiphaga sp.
TGCGCGTCTCCGCGAACGGAATCGATTCGACCCAGTCGACCGGATCGACCTTCGGGTCGCGCGGATCGCCGTAACGCTCGACCCATTTGCGCACACTGCCGCGACCTGCATTGTAAGCCGCAAACGTCATGATGTAGGAGCCGCGATAATCGTCGATCAGCCCGCCGAGTTCGGCGGCGCCGAGCGTTGCGTTATAGACGGGATCGTTCTTGAGCTTGGCGAGATCGAAACTCGCGCCGTATTTCTTGGTGACGTAGCGACCCGCGTCGGGCGTCACCTGCATCAGGCCGTACGCGTTGGCGGGCGATACGACGTTCGGATTGAACGCGCTTTCCTGCCGCGCGATTGCAAACACGATCGAACGCTCGACCTCCGGACCGATCGTCTTAAACGGCGGAATGCCGGTGACGGGATAGGCATAGAAATCGAACGGCAGTCCGCGGTTAAGCGCCGCCTTGCCGACCATCAGCATGGCGCGCGCATCGCTGTTGCGCGATGCCACTTCGGCGAGGCCGACGAGCGCGTCGGGATCGCCGTTCTCGCCCATGTCGCCGTAAATCGGCAACGCCATCTCGCCTTCGTCGATCGCGTAAAGCAGTTGCGCCGCGCGAACGATCTCAAGCCGCTCGACGCTGCGCGCGCGGCCGGATGGCGGGCCGTTCAAGTCGATTTGCGGCATGCCGAGTTTGGCGCGGGCGAGTTGCCCGTAATAGCTGGTCGATTGTTCGGCGGCCGATGCGTAAGCTTGCCGCGCGTCGGACGAACGACCCATCGCTTCGGCAGCGCGGCCTTGCCAATAGCCGGCGCGGGCGAGCGCCGTCGGGTTGACCGAGCCGACGCCGATGCGCGCGAAATGTTGTGCGGCGGTGGCCGGGTCTTTGAGAAAACGCAAAGCGATCCAGCCGGCGGTGAATTCCTGCTCGGTCTTGTAGATGTCCTTCGCCGGCAAGGCGGCGTCGCGCGCCACGATGTAGGCGGTGCGCGGCTCGTTGGTGTCGAGCAGTTTGCGGGCCAGCAGACGGCGCTCGATCCACCATTCGTCGTAGTTATAAAGACGCGCCGGATCGCGCGGCGTGCTCGCCATCAGTTGCGCGGCCGCCGCAAAATTGTCCTCGCGCCGCAACAGTTGGATACGCGCGAACATATAACCAGGGTCGCTGCGCAGGTCGCTCGGCACGGCATCGAGCAGCGCGCCGGCATTGCTCGCTTTTTTATTGACCGCGATGCGGGCCTTGGCAAGCGTAACGTGACCGTCGCCGAGACGCTTCGCGGCGCGCAGGCCGGTGTCGGTGTCCGTGCCGTACAGAAAGAAATCCATCCGGGCTTTGTGGTCGCTGCCGGTCAGCAGCGCGCCGAAGGTGTCGAGCACCGCGCTCTCGGTGTCGTCCGACATGCCGTCGTTGCGCCACGCATCGCGCACCAGCCGCTCAGCGGCGGCGCGATCGCCGCGCGCCAGCATCACTTTCGCAAGTGCCAGTTTGCCCTTGCCGGACAACGGCTTCTCGTCTTGGAAATAGCCGATAATGGTGCTGTCGTCGCGGCGGTCGTCCCACAAGGCGGCCTCGGCGCGGCGGCGCATGAAAGTCTGCGACGGCCAGCTCGGATTGGTGGCGAAGAACGTTCGATAGCGATCGACCGATGCGCCGTTGTTCTCGCTGCGCAGATAAAGCCATTCGGCCAATTTTCGCGCGACGGGGTCTGATATCGCCCCGGCGGCTTCGCCGGCGTCGGCGGATTTGCGGTTCCGAATGAGTTCGATGACGCGGCCGAGCGCGTCCATGTCGGCCTGCGACGTCGAACCGGAGGCCGCAACCGCAGCCGGCACGACGGTGCGTCGCGCGGCAGGCGTCGAATGCTGGCGTGTCGCCGGCGCCATCGCGGGTGTTGACGACAGACCGGGAGATGGAGCGAGCCGCATCGGGCCAGCACCACCATCGGCCGGAACCGACGCCGTGGTTTGCGGTACGACGTTGCGCGACACCGGCCGCGCTTTCGGGATCGGGACTTGTGCAAAAGCGTCGAGCGAAATCGCGGACACGCCGACGGCGAGGATGGCCGCTGTCGACACGATCCATCGCAATTGCGAGGCGGAGGCTGGCAGTGTCACGGCGATCCTTTGCAGGGGAACTGGAGACGAGAGGTCGAGAGCGATCAATTTCGCTGAAAATGGTGGACAAATCACCAATGATCGAACGGCTTCCACTGACATGACTGCCGCAGCACCACGGCGAAATCGCGGCTGATCGCAGTGCCCGTTGCGCTTTGCAGGCCTTTCGTCGCCAGGCCGGAGGCGTTATGACAGACGCAAAGGCCGGTTAGCGGCGCGTTCGGAGACAGATCATGGCGACCAAGACGCAATTCCGGGGATCTTACACGGCCTTGGTCACGCCCTTCAAAAACGGCGCGGTGGACGAAGCCGCGTTCCGCGCGCTGGTGTCCTGGCAGATCGCCGAAGGCACGCACGGCCTGGTGCCGGTTGGCACGACGGGCGAAAGCCCGACGCTGAGCCACGACGAGCACCAGCAGATCGTCGAATGGTGCATCGATGAGGCCAAGGGCCGCGTGCCTGTGATCGCCGGAGCCGGCTCGAACTCGACGAAGGAAGCCGTCAGCCTTGCCGTGCATGCCGAGAAGGCCGGCGCGGATGCCGTGCTCGTGGTCACGCCCTATTACAACAAGCCGACGCAAGAGGGCATGTATCGCCACTTCAAAGCGGTGAACGACGCCGTCGGCATCCCAATCTTCATTTACAACATCCCGCCGCGCTCGGTGGTCGATCTCTCGGTCGAGACCATGGCGCGGTTGTTCGAGCTGACGAACATCGCTGGCGTCAAGGACGCGACGGCTGACCTCGCGCGCGTGTCCAAACAACGCCATGCGATGGGTCCGGATTTTATCCAACTCTCCGGAGAGGATATGACAGCGCTGGCCTATATGGCGGCGGGCGGCCATGGCTGCATTTCCGTCGTCGCGAACGTCGCGCCGAAGCCTTGCGCGGATTTGATGACCGCGGTGTTGAAAGGCGATTATGCGGAGGCGCTTAAAATTCAGGATCGGCTGACGCCGCTGCATGACGCGATCTTCAAGGAGCCGGGCCTCGCCGGTGCGAAGCATGGCCTCGGCTTGCTCGGCCGCATCATGGAAGAGGTGAGGTTGCCGCTGATGACGGTCACGCCGCCGACCGGCAAGGTGATCCGCGACGCCATGGTTCATGCAGGCTTGTTGAACTGAATTTTTGAACTGATTTTTTTCAAGAAAGGGATTTGCAGATGCTGAAGGAATTTCGCGAATTCGCGATGAAGGGTAATGTCGTCGATCTCGCGGTCGGCGTCATCATCGGTGCGGCGTTCGGCGCGATCGTCACGTCGATGGTCGGAGACATCATCATGCCGATCATCGGTGCCATCACCGGCGGTCTCGATTTTTCGAACTACTTCACAGGCATGTCGAAAGCCGTGACCGCGACCAATCTTGTCGATGCGAAAAAGCAGGGCGCTGTTTTGGCGTGGGGCAATTTCCTGACGCTGACGCTGAATTTCGTCATCGTCGCCTTCGTGATGTTCATGGTCATCCGCTTCATGAACCGGCTGAAGCGCAAGGACATAGAAGCGCCGCCGCCGGCGGTCAAACTGTCTCGCGAGCAGGAACTTCTGACCGAGATTCGGGATCTACTGAAATCTCAGTCGGCCTCCGCTCCGGCGAGCCAGAGATAATTAACACAAACGTTAGCAACGCTGCGTCGGCAGCGCGAAGGCATATCAACGATGGCGGAGAAGAAAGAACGGCCGATCAAAGTTGCGGCTGAAAACCGCAAGGCGCGGTTCAACTATGCCATCGAAGATACGTTCGAGGCCGGCATCGCCTTGACCGGCACGGAAGTGAAATCGATCCGGACAGGCAAATCGACGATCGCGGAATCCTATGCCGATCCGAAGGCCGGCGAGATTTGGCTCATCAACTGCAACATCCCTG
>JANMAN010000313.1:0-4395 GCA_031359885.1 Tardiphaga sp.
CGCTTCAAAGGCGGCGTGCAGAGCATGATCAATCCGGTGGCGATCAGGTGACATCGTCATTCCGGGGCATGGGCGGCGCCAGCCGACCGTGAACCCGGAATCTCGTCATTCAGGGCGATCTGAATTTGCTTCGTAGTCGGAAATGAACTCGTTGAGATTCCGGGTTCGCTCGCAGCTATCGCTGCGCGCGCCCCGGAATGACGGTGTTAAAGATACCACGCCAGCACAGCCGTTAGCCGCGCGCCGTCGATCATCGGCAACACCACCAATTGGTTGAGCTTGGCTTCGCGCGCGGCCATCGCCGCCACCGATTCGTCGTTGCGCAGATTCGCGTTGATGGCCGGCATGCCCGTCGCCCACGCGCCGCCGATCGAACCTTCGCCGCGCCTGATCGCCTTCGTACCGAACACCGCGTTCAAGTCGGTATCCTTGGCGCAATCGCCCGAGTGAAACACCAGCGCGTCGCGCGCCTCGTTCGGCACCCAGATCTCGAACCGCCGCGCGATCGGCGTCGACTGCGCCGACAGGAACGTCACCACCCAGGTCAAATCGTTTGCCGTCTTGTACGGAATGCCGACGCCGCAATTGACGCCGATTTCGACGGCTTCCTCCCAACGCAGAAACAACTTCGAGTTCTGCAAATTCTTGACGACGAGCGGCATCTCGGCTTTCCACGTCCGCCCCGGCAGACCGAAGCCGCGCGGAAACTTGGTGTGCCGCGAGTTGAACTCGAACATCTCGGCGGTGCCGTAATAGCCGTCGACGAGACCCATCTCGTGCGAGACTTCCGGATCGTTCTTCAACAACTCGATCGCGCCGATATGCTTGGCGTCGTCGCCGCAGAACAGCACCATCACCGCCATCAGGAATTCGCCGGCAAACACCGGCAGCGCGACGCCGCAGGTCAGCCCCGCTTCGTTCGCGGCATCCGTTCGGCGAAAATAGGAGTTGGCGAAATCGGTCAGGATGATCGGATGACCCGCCGCCCATGCCTTGCCGGGCAGGCCTTCGTCGTAAGCGAACAGCGTGCCTTCGCTTAACGCGTTGAACTCGTCGAAATCGCTACTGGACAGGCTGCCGCCGAACTCCAACCGGGTACGGCTCCGATCGGGCACCCACAATTCAACGACGCGAATAAAAGTCTTCATCGATCACACCAACAACGCCGCCATGGCGTTGCTCCAGCATCGGCAATCGCAGGCCTATTGGCTTGCGCAAATAGCGTGCAGTAGCGGCCCAAAGACTGAGCCTTAAGCGCGCGCACGTCGTCGCGAAAAGAACGAGATCAAGACAGGCAGCGTGACCAAGATCACAATCGGCGCCAGCATCATTCCGGCCACGACCACAACGGCCAGCGGCTTCTGCACCTGCGAGCCGATGCCCTCCGACAGCGCGGCCGGCAACAGGCCGATGCCTGCCACGATGCAGGTCATCACGACCGGGCGCATCTGCATCTCGCCGGTGCGGATGATGGCGCGGGCGCGATCGACGCCCTCGTCGATCAGCGCGTTGTATTGCGAGAGAATGATGATGCCGTCCATGACCGCGATGCCGAACAGCGCGATGAAGCCGATCGCCGCCGACACGCTGAACGGAATGCCGAACAGAAACAGCCCGAACACGCCGCCGAACACCGCCATCGGAATCACGCTCATTGCCAGCAGCGTGTCCGTCATCGATCCGAAATTAAACCACAGCAGCACGCCGATCAGAACGAGGCTGATCGGCACCACGATCGACAGCCGCGCGATCGCCGATTGCAGATTGCCGAATTCGCCGACCCATTCGACGCGCGATCCGGCCGGCAGCGTCACCTGCTCCGCGACCTTGTCCTGCGCTTCCTTGATGGCGCTGCCGAGGTCGCGCTCGCGCACGGAGAATTTGACCGGCAGGTAGCGCTCCTGCTGCTCGCGATAGATATAGGCCGCACCCGACACCAGCGTAATTTTGGCGACCTCGCTCAACGGGATTTGCGTGATGGCACCGCCCGGCCCGGGAGCGCCGATCCGCAAATTCTGGATCGCCTCCGCGCTCCGTCGGAATTCCGGCGCGAGCCGCACGATGATCGGGAAATGCCGATCGCTTCCGGGTTCGTACAAATCGCCGGCGCTGTCGCCGCCGATCGCGACCTTGATTGTGGCATTGATGTCACCCGGCGACAGGCCATAGCGCGCGGCGCGCGCGCGGTCGATGTCGATCTGAATCGTCGGCTGGCCAAGCGACGTGAAGACCGACAAATCGGTCACGCCTTGCACGGTCGCGAGCACGGCTTTGATCTTGTTCGCGGTCTCGGTGAGCTCGACGAGATCGTTGCCGTAGAGCTTGATCGAGTTCTCGCCCTTCACGCCGGATACGGCTTCGGCGACGTTGTCTTGCAGATATTGCGAGAAGTTGAATTCGACGCCGGGGAAGCGGGTCTGCAATTGCTTGAGCAGCCGCGCGGTCAGCTCGTCCTTGTCCTGCGCGCCGGGCCATTGCGACACCGGCTTCAGCGGCGCGAAAAACTCGGCGTTGAAGAGACCGGCGGCATCGGTGCCGTCGTCGGGCCGGCCCTGCTGCGACACGACCGATTCCACCTCGGGCAACGCCGCGATCATCTTGCGCATCTCGTTGACGTAAGTGTTGCCTTCGCGAAGCGAGATCGTGGGCGGCAGCGTCGCACGGACCCACAGATTGCCCTCTTCGAGTTTCGGCAGAAATTCCAGCCCGAGCAGTCGGCCGAGGATGACCGTCGCGACGACAAGACCGACCGCCGCCGCCATCACGACGGCGCGCCGCGAGATCGCCCAATGCAGCACTGGCACATAGAGCCCGTGCAGCTTGCGCACCACCCAGGTCTCGGTTTCCTTCATGTGCGACGGCAGGATCAGCGCCGACAATGCCGGCGTCACCGTAAAGGTGGCGATCAGACCGCCGGCTAACGCATAGGCATAGGTCCGTGCCATCGGCCCGAAGATGTTGCCCTCGACGCCGGACAGCGTGAACAGCGGCAGGAACGCCGCGATGATGATCGCTGCGGCGAAGAAGATCGACCGCGAGACGTCCGCACTCGCGGATAGGATGGCGTGACTTTTCATCCCCATCGTCGTCTCGGCGGAAATGCGGCTCTGTTCGGCGGGAGACAACGCCGTCGTCTGCGACAGTCGCCGGAAGATCGCCTCGACCATGATGACGGTGGCATCCACGATCAGACCGAAATCGATTGCGCCCACCGACAACAGGTTCGCGCTCTCGCCGCGCATGACGAGAATGATGACCGCGAAAAATAGCGCGAATGGAATCGTCGCACCGACGATCAGCGCGCTGCGCAGGTCGCCGAGGAACATCCATTGCAGCAACACGATCAGGATGATGCCGACAACCATGTTGTGCAGCACGGTCGCAGTGGTGATGTCGATCAAATCCTTGCGGTCGTAGATGCGCTCGATCCGCACGCCCGGCGGCAGGATGCTGGAGTTGTTGATACGGGTGACAAGATCGTGGACGCGCGCGATGGTCGGCGACGATTGCTCGCCGCGCCGCATCAGCACGATGCCCTGCACGATGTCGTCGTCCTGGTTCAGGCCGGCGATGCCGGTCCGCGGCTTTTCGCCGACCGTCACGTTGGCCACGTCCTTGACCAACACGGGATTGCCGTTGGTTTGCGACACCATCGTACTGGCGAGGTCGTCGATCGATTTGATGAGACCGACGCCGCGGACCACGGCTGATTGCGTGCCGATGTTCACCGTGTTGCCGCCGACGTTGATGTTGGCGTTGCTGATGGCGGTGAGCAGTTGCGGCAGCGTCGCGCCGAAGGCGACGAGCTTGTTGAAATCGACCTGAATTTCGTACGTTTTGGTCTTGCCGCCCCAGCCGGTGACGTCGATCACGCCGGGCACCGCACGGAAGCGGCGTTGCAGCACCCAGTCTTGCAAGGTTTTCAGATCGAGCACGCTGTAGTTCGGTGGCCCGACAAGACGATAGCGATAGATTTCGCCGATCGCCGACAGCGGCGAGATACCGGGCAGCACGTTGCCCGGCAGGGGTGCGAGCTGCGACAGCCGGTTCAGCACCTGCTGCAAAGCTTCGTCATAGGTGTAGTCGAACGAGAATTGCAGTTTGACGTCGGACAGGCCGTACAGCGAGATGGTGCGGATGGTGCGCAGGTTCTTGATGCCCGCGACCTGGGTCTCGATCGGGATGGTGATGTAGCGCTCGATCTCCTCCGACGACAGCCCCGGACTTTGCGTCACGATATCGACCATCGGCGGGGTCGGGTCGGGATAGGCCTCGATGTTGAGCTGCTTGAACGCAATCAGGCCGCCGACCATCACCGCGACGAACATGCCGACCATCAAATAGCGGCGGCTGACGGCAAGGGCGACGAGGCGATCCATTCAGATCGAAGCTTTC
>JANMAN010000377.1:0-1740 GCA_031359885.1 Tardiphaga sp.
AGCGCGAGACCAGCGCCCGCTGAACCGACCATAGGTCTGTAGGTGAAGCCGGCTCCCATCGGGGCCGGCTTTTTTCATGGGTGATGGTGGGGCGACCTGGCCACGTTCTCCAACCAGATCGCCTCATCCTGAGGTCCGAGGGTGGGGCGACCCGAGCGGTCGGGAGAGCCTCAGCCGAGCAGGGCCCGCCTCGCCTTGCGCTTCTGGAGCCAGAGGCCGGCCCCGAGTGCGAGGCCGATCACCGCCAGCGACATGCCGGTGGTGAGGGTGCCGAGCGCGTAGATCTCCGGCGTCGTCACGGTGGTGGTCAGGCCCTGCAGTTCGAGGGGGAGGGTGTTGCGGCCGCCGATCGCCTGGCTGGTGCGGGCGAGTTCGTCGAAGGACAGGGTGAAGCCGAAGAGCGCAACGCCGACCAGCGACGGCCCGAGGATCGGGATCACCACATGGCGCAGGGTCTGCGCGCCGGTCGCACCCAGATCGCGCGCCGCCTCCTCGTAGGCCGGATCGAAGCGGTTGAAGACCGCGAACATGATCAGCAGGCCGAAGGGCAGCGTCCAGGTCAGGTGCGCCCCGAGCGCCGAGGTGTAGAGCCCCATCAGGGTGCCGTGCTCCTGCAGCCATCCCCAGCCGGTGGCCGCGGCGGTGGCGTTGACCGCATCGTCGAGGAGCCGGAATTCGAGGCCGATCCCCAGCGAGACCACGATGGATGGTACGATCAGGCTGGCGACCGCGATGGTGAAGAGCGCCCCCTCGCCGCGAAAATGCTTGCGGAAGGCGAGACCCGCGAAGAAGGCGAGGATGACGGTCAACACCATCACGACGAAACCCAGCCGGAGCGAGCGCCACAGGGCGGCCCAGATGTCGACGACACCCATCCCGGCCCAGAGCCGCGAGAACCAGTGGGTCGAGACCCCGTTCAGCGGGAAGGTCAGCCCACCCTGCGGCCCCTGGAAGCTCAGGACCAGGATCGTCAGCGTCGGCCCGTAGAGGAAGAGGACGAACCCCGCGAAGAACAGAGCCAGCAGGTAGAAGGCGGGACCGCGGGGCCGGTCGCTCATCGGCGATTCTCGGGATTTCGCATGACGTTCACGGAAAACCGGTGACCACTTTTCCGCGTCATGCTCAGAGCTCCTTGCGCAGGTCGATGAGCCGGGTCATCGCCAGGATCATCAGCATCACCGCACCCAGCAGCACCACGGCGTTGGCGGCGGCCGCGGGAAACTGCAGCGACGACATCTGCACTTGGATGACCTTGCCCACCGAGGCGATCTGCTGGCCGCCCATGATGCCCACGGTGACGAAGTCGCCCATCACCAGGGTGATGACGAAGATCGAGCCGATGGCGATGCCGGGCTTGGTCAGCGGCACGACCACGTTCCACAGGGTCTGCCAGCCCGAGGCGCCGGCATCGTAGGCGGCCTCCAGCAGCGAGCGGTCGATGCGGGCCATCGAGTTGAAGATCGGCACGATCATGAAGACCGTGTTGAGGTGGACGAAGGCCAGCACCACCGAGAAGTCGGAATAAAGCAGCCCCTCGATCGGCGCGTCGATGATTCCGACGCTCCGCAGGGTGTCGTTGACGAGGCCGTTGCGGCCGAGCAGCGGGATCCAGCTGATCATGCGGATCACGTTGCTGGTCCAGAACGGCACCGTGCACAGGATGAACAGCACCGTCTGCCACACCGTGCTCTTGACGTGGAAGGCCATGAAGTAGGCCACCGTGAAGCCGATCAGAAAAGT
>JANMAN010000378.1:0-7414 GCA_031359885.1 Tardiphaga sp.
CCCCGCCCCTAAAAGCACCGCACGTTGCACCAATTCCCTCTGATGCTGGAGACTATCATGCGGCCAAGCCGTCGTGCGCCCGATGAACTGCGCGCCGTATCGCTGGAACGCGGCGTGGTCAAATACGCCGAAGGCTCCTGCATGGTGAAGTTCGGCGACACGCATGTGCTCGTCACCGCCACGCTCGAAGAACGCCTGCCGCCCTGGCTCAAGGGTCAGGGCCGTGGATGGGTGACCGCCGAATACGGCATGCTGCCGCGCGCCACGCTGGAACGCACCCGCCGCGAGGCAACCTCCGGCAAGCAAGGCGGCCGGACCGTCGAAATTCAGCGCCTGATCGGGCGCTCTCTGCGCGCGGCCGTCGATCTCGAAGCGTTGGGCGAGCGCCAGATCACGGTCGATTGCGACGTCATCCAGGCCGATGGCGGCACCCGCACGGCATCGATCACCGGCGCATGGGTCGCGCTGGCCGATTGCATCGGCTGGATGAAGACCCGCAACATGTTCAAGCACAGCAATCCGGTGCTGCGCGACAACATCGCCGCGATCTCGTGCGGCATCTACAAGGGCACGCCGGTGCTCGATCTCGACTACGCCGAAGATTCGGAAGCCGACACTGACGCCAATTTCGTCATGACCGGCGACGGCCGCATCATCGAGGTCCAGGGCACGGCCGAGAAGACGCCGTTCAGCCACGACGAGTTTCTGGCGTTGATGGGTCTGGCGCAAAAGGGCATCGCCCGGCTGGTCGATCTGCAAAAGATGGCCGTGGCGTAAGCCGCGCGCGGGCGTAGACTCACAGCATCATGCACCGACGAATCACCGGCCGCCTCGTCATCGCAACCCATAATCCCGGCAAACTCGCCGAGATGCGCGAGCTGCTGTCGCCTTACGGGATCGATGCGGTGTCGGCGGGAGAGTTGAAACTCGCCGAGCCGGACGAGACCGGCGACACCTTCAAGGCCAATGCCGCAATCAAGGCGATCGCCGCTGCTCAAGCGTCGCAACTGCCTGCGTTCGCGGATGATTCAGGCCTGGTCGTCGACGCGCTCGACGGCGCGCCGGGCATCTATTCGGCGCGCTGGGCCGGTGAGAGCAAGGATTTCACCGCCGCGATGACGCGGATCGAACGACTGCTGCAAGAGCGCGGCGCAAAAAAGCCCGCGCAGCGCAAGGCGCATTTCGTCTCGGCGTTATGCGTCGCGTGGCCGGACGGCCATCTCGAAGAGGTCGAGGCCCGGGCTGACGGCGCGCTGGTTTGGCCGCCGCGCGGCGATGCAGGCTTCGGCTACGACCCGTCGTTTCTTCCGGACGGCCATAGCCGCACCTTCGGCGAAATGACATCGATCGAGAAGCATGGCCTGCCGCCGCACGGGCTCGGCCTGTCGCATCGCGCCAAGGCCTTCGTCAAGCTCGCGGAGATGTGCCTCGATGCGCGCTGAGAACGACACGACATTCGGCGTCTACATCCACTGGCCGTTTTGCTTATCGAAGTGCCCCTATTGCGACTTCAACAGCCACGTTCGCCATCAACCGATCGACCAGCCACGTTTCGCGGCCGCTTTCGCGCGCGAGATCGCAACCACCGCCGCGCGAACGCCGGGCCGCGTCGTGTCGTCGATTTTTCTCGGGGGCGGCACGCCGTCGCTGATGGAGCCGCAGACGGTCGGCGCAATCCTCGACGCCATCGGCAAACATTGGACAGTTGCTCCGGATGTCGAAGTGTCGCTCGAAGCCAATCCGACGTCGGTCGAGGCCACGCGCTTCAAGGGCTATCGCGCCGCGGGCGTAAATAGAGTTTCGCTCGGCGTGCAGGCGCTCGACGACGCCTCGCTGAAAGCGCTCGGACGGTTGCACACCGCGCGCGAAGCGCTCGACGCCGTCGCCATCGCGCGCTCGGTCTTCGATCGTTATTCGTTCGATCTCATCTACGCGCGGCCCGACCAGACGCCTGCGATGTGGACAGACGAACTCAAGATCGCAATTTCGGAAGCGGCCGAGCATCTGTCGCTCTATCAACTCACCATCGAGGAAGGCACGCCGTTTTTCGGGCTGCACGCCGCGGGCAAATTGAAGACGCCCGACGAAGACATGGCGCGCGCGCTGTACGACGTGACGCAAGAGGTCTGTGCGCTCAACGGCCTGCCGTCTTACGAGATTTCAAATCACGCGCGGCCGGGCGCCCAGTGCAAACATAATCTGGTTTACTGGCGCGGGCAGGAATATGCCGGCATCGGCCCCGGCGCCCATGGCCGCCTCGACATCGGCGGCAAGCGCCACGCGATCGCCACCGAAAAACGACCCGAGACCTGGCTGATGCGTGTCGAAGCGTCCGGACACGGTGTCGTCGTCGACGACATTCTCAACAGCGAAGAACGCGCTGACGAATTCCTTTTGATGGGGCTGCGGCTGGCCGAGGGAATCGATCCCGCGCGCTATAAGGCGTTGTCCGGCCGCGCGCTCGATCCGCATCGGATCGATCTGTTGCGCGACGAAGGCGCGATCGTCGTCGAGGCCGATGGCCGCTTGCGCGTGACGCAGGCCGGCTTCCCATTGCTCGATGCCGTCGTGGCCGATCTGGCGGCTTAGCCGTCATTCCGGGGCTCGCGCGCATCCTTGCGCGAGAGAGCCCGGAATCTCATCATTTTGAAGAGCTGAACTTGCTGCGATTCCGGGTTCTCGTCCGGCAAAGCCGTACGAGCCCCGGAATGACCAAAATGTTTTAAGCCCCGAAACTCTTCGGCGAACCCGCCACCGGCGTGCCGCCGCTCGGGCCGACGCGCATGATGGCGAGGCCGCGATCGTTGGTGCCGTCGGCGCGAAACCGAAACAGCCCGTCGATGCCGGCAAAGCCGGACGGATTGGTCAGCACCTCCGACGAGAAGCGCTGGCCGCCTTGCGTGCGGGCCAGGGCCGCGACCAGCGCCACGGCGTCATAGGCCAGCGTCGCGGTGCGGACGGGATCGCCGTTGTATTTGGCGCGGTAACGCCCGGCGAAGGCGCGGAAGCCCGACGGATCCGGCGCGGCGTAAAGGCCGCCCTGCATCGCGGCGCTGCCGAACACGCGCGGATTGTCCCACAGCCCGGTCCCGAGCAATTGGATGCTCCGCAAATTCACGCCCGCCGCCGTCAGCGCCTCGGCGGTCGCGGCGACGGAATCGCCGTCGTCCGCCAGCATCAACGCATCGGCAGCACCAAGCTGCTGCGCAATGTTGCGCGCCGACCCGGCGCGATCCGCGCCGTATTTCTCGAACGCGGCGACGCGGCCGTTCTTGCGGCCGACCGCCTGCTTGAACGCGGCTTCGACGACGTTGCCATAGGCGTTCTCCGGAAGCAGCGCCGCGTAAGAGCGCTTGCCGGTGCCGGCGGCGTAATCGATGATGCGGTTGACGTCGGATTCCGGCAGGAAACTCAGCAGATAGACGCCACGCCCCGCCACGGTCGAATCCGTCGAGAACGCGACGACCGGCACGTTGCGGCCGCGCGCCAGATTGGCGGCGGCGGGCACCGACTGCGCGAATAGCGGCCCGAGAATGATCTCGGCGCCCTCGTCGAGCGCCTGCTGGGTGGCGCTGGACGCGCCCTGCGGCGTGCCGGCATCGTCCTTGACGAGCAATTGGATGTTCGGATTCTGAAATTCGGCCAGCGCCATTTCGGCGGCGTTACGCATCGATTGCGCGGCGACGCCGGCATTGCCGGACGCCGACAGCGGCAGCACCAGGCCGACCTTGACCTGCCCCGAGCCGATGGCCGCAGGCTGCTGCGCTGGACCGGACGGCGCGCTCGACGCGAAAGGATTGCTGATCGACGAACCGCCCGCGCAAGCGCCGAGCAGCGGCGCGCCGAGGATCAGACCCGCCACCGTGCGACGGGTCGCGCCGCGTTTGTCGCTGCTGGAATTATGTGGGCCGGCCATCGAGCTGTCTTCCGTTGCCGCTGCACGAAGCCTCGGCGGGCCTCTCGTCATTCAGAGAGACGAACATTTAGGCATAATGTCGGCCACAAGTTAATCCAAACAAAAGGATTATTCCGAATCGCGCGGAGTGTTGCCGCAAAGTCGAAATGACTGTTGCGCGGACGCGGTTGGGCTTAAATGAACGCATGCGCGCTGACACAGCCCCAACATCCGATCCCGATGCGCCCGCGACTGCCAGCCGGACGTTCATCATCGCCGGCCATGTCGTGACGGCGCCGAAACCGCCATCGGGGCTGTATCTGGTGGCGACGCCGATCGGCAATCTCGGCGACATCACATTGCGCGCGCTGGAGACGCTGGCCGGCGTCGATGCGATCGCTTGCGAGGATACGCGCATCACGCGGCGGTTGACGGAGCGCTACGGCATCTCGGTGCAGCTCCATCAATATCACGAGCACAATGCCGAACAGGCGCGTCCGAAGATCTTGCAGCGGCTGTCGGAGGGCGCATCGATCGCGCTGGTGTCGGATGCCGGTACGCCGCTGATTTCCGACCCCGGTTTCAAGCTGGTGCGCGAGGTCTGCGCGGCCGGTCACGCGGTCATCGCCCTGCCCGGTCCATCGTCGGTGCTCGCGGCGCTGGCCGTGGCCGCGCTGCCGACCGATCGATTTTATTTCGAGGGCTTTCTGCCGTCGAAGCAAGGCGCACGGCGGACCCGATTGACGGAGTTGTCGCGCATCGATGCGACGCTCGTGATGTTCGAGAGCGGCAACCGCATCGCCGAGACGCTACGCGACCTCGCGCTCGTGATGGCCGACCGCGACGCCTCGATCTGCCGCGAGCTGACCAAGCTGCACGAGGAGGTTTCGCGCGGGCGCGTCGGCGATCTCGCACAAGGCGCGGACGATCTCGAGACGCGCGGTGAATTCGTCGTGGTGATCGGCCCGCCGGCCGCCGATGCGCAACGGATGGCCGCAAGCGATCTCGACGACGTCCTGCGCAGCGCGATGAAAGACTCGAGCGTCAAAGACGCCGTCGCGCAGGCCGTCGAGCTGTCCGGCCGTCCGCGGCGCGAGGTGTATGCGCGCGCTTTGGAGTTGGCCAAAGAGAGCGGCCATGACTGAACGCGGCGTGTCGAAAGCGAAAGCGCCCCCTGCTCCGAAACGCGTCGCCGCGTTCAACAGCGGCGTCACCGCCGAGACTTTGGCGGCGGATTATCTGAAAGCACGCGGCTATGTCATTCTGGCGACGCGCTTCAAGACGCCTTACGGCGAGATCGATCTCGTCGCCGAACATCCGAACCTTCTCATCTTCGTCGAGGTCAAGGCCCGCGCTCGGCTCGACGATGCCGCCTATGCCGTCACGCCGCGCCAGCAGCGGCGGATCATCGATGCAGCGACAGCCTGGCTCGCTGCGCATCCCGAACATTCAAACTTCGACGTGCGTTTCGATGCCATGCTGATTGCGCCCAAGCACACGCCGCGCCATCTGATGGCGGCGTTCGACGCCAGCGAGTAAACGTTGCATATGATGGACTGTAACTCGCACCCCGTTCATTCCCGCGAAAGCGGGAATCCAGAGCCTTAGACTGGATCCCCGCTTTCGCGAGGATGAGCGGTCACTCTAAATAACCTCAGACAGTCACTTTCAATCTTTGCTTCTGAATGGACTCCCGCATGTCTCTCAAAGTCGCCGTCCAGATGGACCCGATCGCCCGCATCAACATCCGCGGCGATTCCACCTTCGCGCTGCTGCTGGAAGCGCAGGCGCGCGGCCATCAGATTTTCTACTACACGCCGGACAAGCTCTCGCTGCGCGGCGAAGATCTGGTCGCGCCGATGCAGGCGCTCACCCTGCGCGACATCGAAGGCGACCATGTCACGTTCGGCGAGACGACGCGCGAGCATCTCAAATCCTTCGACGTCGTGCTGCTGCGGCAAGACCCGCCGTTCGATCTCGCCTACATCACCTCGACGCATTTTCTCGAACGCATCCACCCCCACACGCTGGTGGTGAACGATCCGTCCAGCGTCCGCAACGCGCCGGAAAAACTGTTCGTGATGGGCTTCTCCGATCTGATGCCGGCGACGCTGATTTCGCGCGACCTCGACGAGATCAACTCGTTTCGCAAAGAGCACGGCGCGGTGGTGATGAAACCGCTGCACGGACACGGCGGCGCGGCGGTGTTTCGCGTGCTTGCCGAGGACATGAATTTCGGCTCGCTCTACGATATGTTTTCCGTGACGTTCAAAGAGCCTTGGGTGATCCAGCGGTTTCTTCCCGAGGTGAAGCACGGCGACAAGCGCATCATCCTGGTCGACGGCGAATTCGCGGGCGCCGTGAACCGCGTGCCGGCGGAAAACGATTTGCGCTCCAACATGGTGCGCGGCGGGGCGGCGAACGCGACCGAGCTGTCCGATCGCGAACGGGAAATCTGCGCGCGGCTCGGACCGCATCTGCGCGAGCGCGGGCTGTTGCTGGTTGGCATCGACGTGATCGACGGCAATCTGACCGAGATCAACGTCACGTCGCCGACCGGCATCCGCGCCATCGCGCGGCTCGGCGGACCCGATGTCGCAGCCATGGTGTGGGACGCCATCGCCGCGAAACGTCGCTGAACGCCAAGGTTGAGATCTGTTGCAATTGCGCTCGCCGCCTAGCAAAGTGCTGTTATCGTGGAGCTATTGAACAGCCCTCTGTGACTCTTCGGCAAGCCGGCATTTGACGACAGACATGCTCAACAGCGCCAATCACCCGTGGGGACGTAGGGCACTCGACTTCGTCGGGGCTGTCGAGGTCATGTCTCTGTCGGAAGTCGTGAGCCGGTTCGAGGCTGAAATCGCGGCCTGCGGTTTCAGCGCCTACATCATGGCAGGCCTGCCGTCGCCCGGCACGACCTTGGCCAATCTCACCGTCGCCAATGGCTGGCCGGAGGAGTGGTTCGATCTCTATACGCGCGAGAATTTCAGCGCGTGCGATCCGGTGCCGCGCTATGGGGCATCGACCGTGCAACCGTTCGAATGGTCGGAAGCGATTTACGACCGCGATACCGATCCCGCCGCCCACAACGTCATGATGCGCGCCACCGATTTCGGGCTGCGCGCGGGCTACTGCATTCCCCTGCATTACGACGAGGGGGGCGCGATCATCAGCATGGCCGGCGAACGTCCGGAGCTCGATCCGACCGTCAAAAGCGCGCTGCAACTGATCGGCATTTACGCCCACAACCGTATCCGCGCGCTCAATCGGCCGAGCCGCGGACGGAAGCTGCTTTCGACTCGCGAGCGCGAAATCTTACGCTGGGCCGCCGCGGGCAAAACCTCCTGGGAAACCTCCGTAATCCTGCGCATCTCGGAACGCACGGTGAAATTCCATCTGGTCGAGGCGTCCCGCAAACTCAACGCCGTGAACCGCACCTCGGCAGTCGCGAAGGCGCTGGTTCAAGGCTTCATCAAGCTCTGACTGTCCTTTCGGACAGTAGGCGCGACCCCCGACCGA
>JANMAN010000340.1:0-5047 GCA_031359885.1 Tardiphaga sp.
CATCGAACAGATCGCGCCATTCAGGATTCATTCCCACGATTAAATCGATCTTCCATTCTTGCGAGTGGACCGGGCGGGACGCTTTATGTCGGCGTCACCAACGATCTTGTTCGTCGCGTCTATGAGCATCGCGAGCAGTTGGTGCAAGGATTCACAAAGAAATACGGTGTCGATCGTCTGGTCTACTTCGAACCGCATAGTACGATTATCGCCGCCATTCAGCGCGAGAAAAACATCAAGCACTGGTCCCGCGAATGGAAGATCGATTTAATCGTGGGAATGAATCCTGAATGGCGCGATCTGTTCGATGAAATTGCAAATTGAGTGAAGATGATGGATTGCCGGGTCAAGCCCGGCAACGACGCACACTGTTGCTCAAGCGTTGCGCCTCAAGGTGAGTTCAATAACCCTCTCAATGCGCCTCGTCCCAGTTCACTGCCGCACGCGCATCGACCTGCAACGGCACCGATAGCAGCACCGCCGGGAACGGCGCGTCCTGCATGACGTGCTGGACCACCGGCAGCGTTGCCGCGACCTCGTCGTCGGGCACCTCGAAGATCAGTTCGTCGTGGACCTGCAGCAGCATCTGCGCGGACAGCTTCTTCGCGGCCAATGCGTCCTCCATCCGCACCATCGCGCGACGGATGATGTCGGCGGCGGTGCCTTGCAAACGCGCATTTATCGCGGCGCGTTCGTTGAAGGCGCGGATCGACGGATTACTCGCCTTGATGTCGGGGTAATGGCACTTGCGGCCGAACAGCGTCTCGACATAGCCGTTGACGCGACAGAAATCTCGCGTCTCGTCCATGTAGGCGCGGATGCCCGGAAAGCGTTCGAAATACTTTTTAATGTACGCGCCGGCTTCCTCGCGCGGGATCGACAATTGATTGGCGAGGCCGAACGCCGAGATCCCGTAGATGATGCCGAAATTGATCGCCTTCGCGCGCCGGCGAATCTCGCTCGGCATGTCTTTCACGGGCACGCCGAACATTTCCGACGCGGTCATCGCGTGAATGTCGATGCCTTCTTGAAACGCGGTGCGCAACGCGGGCACGTCCGCGACTTCCGACAGCAGCCGCAATTCGATCTGCGAATAATCCGCCGAGACCAATTTGTGTCCGGGGGTTGCGACGAACGCGCGGCGGATTTTCCGGCCGTCTTCGGTACGCACCGGGATGTTCTGCAAATTCGGTTCGTTCGACGACAGCCGGCCCGTGGTGGTCGCCGCCAGCGCGTAAGTCGTGTGGACACGATGGGTCTGCGGATGGACATATTCGGGGAGCGCATCGGTATAGGTCGAGCGCAGCTTCGACACCTGCCGCCAATCCAGAATTTTGCGCGGTAGCTCGTGGCCCTGTTCGGCGAGGTCGTCGAGAATCTGCGCCGAGGTCGACCACGCGCCGGTCTTCGTCTTGCTGCCACCCGGCAAGCCCATCTTGCCGAAGAGGACGTCGCCCAATTGCTTCGGGCTGCCGATGTTCAATTCCTCGCCGGCGATCTCGCGGATTTCGCTTTCGATGCGTGCGGCACTCTGAGCGAAATCGGACGACAGCTTCGACAGCACGGTGCGGTCGATCGAGATGCCGCGCCGCTCCATCCGGGCCAGCACGGTGATGAGCGGCCGCTCGAGCGTCTCGTAGACCGTCATCATGCGTTCCGAAACCAGTCGCGGTTTCAACAGGCGCCACAGCCGCAGCATGACGTCGGCGTCTTCGGCGGCGTAGGCCGTCGCGCGATCGATCGCGACCTGATCGAAAGTCAACTTGCCTTTGCCGCTGCCGATCAGTTCGCCGAAGGACAACGTGGCGTGGCCGAGGTGGCGTTCGGCGAGCGCATCGAGACCATGCGCATTGCGGCCGGCATCGAGCGCGTAGGACATCAGTTGCACGTCGTCGGCATTGCGCAGCGTGATACCGTGCTGCGCCAGCAGCGTCGTGGTGAACTTGATGTTGTAGCCGACCTTGAGCAGACCGTCCGACTCCAGAACCGCACGCAGCGCGTCGCGCGCGTCCGATGTCCGAAGTTGGTCCGGCGCGAGACCGGCCGCAAACAGGCCCGCTGCGTCGCCGGTCGATCGGTGCCCAAGCGGAATATACCAAGCCTCGTTCGGCCCGAGCGCGAGCGCGAGGCCGACCAGTTCCGCCTGCATCGGATCGATCGACGAGGCTTTGGCCTCGATGGCGACATGGCCGACGTCATGGATGCGCACGACGACCGCGTTCAGCTCGGCCAGCGTGCGAATGGTTTTATAGGTGGTGCGGTCGATCGGCGTTTTTCGCGCGGATTCGGCGAGTGATGCGGCGAGAGTTTGCGGCGTGAAGGGCAAGACCTTTCCGCTTTGACTGCCGTCCCCCCCCGACTTGATCCGGGGGTCCACCGTCTTGAATAAGTCTTGCGAAGATGGATGGATGGCCGGATCATAGGCGAGCAAAGCGACACCGTTCTCCGAACGGCTATGTCCGGCCATGACGGCAGTGCCTGCGGCTTCGCCCCGCCCGACGCTGTCCGCCTCCACATCCGCGACATCGATGTGCGCATAATCGGCCACGCGCCGCGTCAGCGTCGTGAATTCCATGCCCTTCAGAAACGCGATCAGCTTGCGCGCATCCGGCTCGTGCACCGCGAGATCGTCGAGCGGCACGTCGAGCGCCACCTTGTCGTCGAGCAACACGAGCTGACGCGAAATGCGCGCCTTGTCGGCATGCTCGATCAGCGATTCCCGCCGCTTGTTCTGTTTGATCTCGGACGCACGCGCCAGCAGCGTATCCAGATCGCCATATTCGGTGATGAGTTGCGCGGCGGTCTTGATGCCGATGCCGGGTACACCGGGCACGTTGTCGACGCTGTCGCCGGCCAACGCCTGCACTTCGACTACCTTCTCGGGCGGCACGCCGAATTTCTCGATCACCTCGGCGATGCCGATGCGCTTGTCTTTCATGGTGTCGTACATGGTGACGCAATCGGTCCCGAGCTGCATCAGATCCTTGTCGGACGAGACGATCGTCGCGGTTGCGCCGCGTTCGCAGGCTTGCCGCACGTAAGTGGCGATTAGATCGTCGGCTTCGAAACCGATCTGCTCGATGCAAGGCAGATCGAAGGCGCGAACCGCCTCGCGGATTAGCGCAAATTGCGGGATCAGATCGTCCGGTGCGGGCGGCCGATGCGCTTTGTAATCGGCATAGAGCGTGTTGCGGAACGTCTTCTCGCTTTTGTCGAAGATGATCGCCAGATGCGTCGGCCGATCGTCCTTCGGCATGTCGCGCATCAGCTTCCACAGCATGTTGCAGAAGCCCAAGACGGCATTGACCTGCAAGCCGTCGGACTTGCGGTTCAGCGGCGGCAGCGCGTGATAGGCGCGGAAAATGTAGGACGAGCCATCGACCAGAAAGACGTGGTCGCCTTTTTTGGGCGCGGTCTGGTCGGGCGCAGTCACGGCGGCGGATTTTTCAGGAGTTGTCGGCATGCCGCCAATCTAGGGCGTCCGGCTGGAAATGGCGACCCTCTCGATCGGTACGGCGTCTTTACTCGGCCGCTTGCAACGTCCGCGCCCGTGCCTTTGGCGCGACCCAGAACGCCGCCGGGCGCTCGAAAAGGAAATCCGCATGCGTGCGCCGGGCTAGCCACCAGATCGCCAGCGCGCCGCCGACCCCTGCGATCGTCACGATCAGCGACACCGCACCGATGTCCGGGATCAATCCCGTTTTGAGAAGCACGACACGCGTCGCCGCCATCGGCAGGAAGAACGCCAAATAGATGACGATCGAATGGGCGCCGCAGAAGCGCAAGACATTCAGCCAGTTCATGCGCGCCAGCAGCGTGCCGAGCACGACGATCGCGCCCGCGCCGGCAAAGCCCAACACCAGCGACATGATCGGCCAAGCGCTCACGCCGGAGCGGACCAGCAATCCGTTGACGAGCGCCCATGCCGCCAGCCCGGCCACCGCGAGCAGCGGCTTGCCGCGCGCGCGATCCGACAGCGCGAAAACCTGATCCGCGAAGAGGTAACCCGCGTAGAAATACACGAAACGCGACGCGAACTCGTCGACGGCGGTCCAGCCGGTGTTGATCCGCGCGGTTTCGAGCGCAATCGCAGCGCCCAGGATGACAAGCGGCGGCAGGCTGCGGGTCAGTTTGGTGACCACGAAGAACACCGGCAGCAGATAGATGAACCACAGTGTCCCGAACGGCTCGATGAAGGACTCGAGATAAAGCCAGCCGGTGCGGCTCCAGCCCATCTCGCTCGCGATGCCGGGAGCCTTGAAGCCGAATTGGATCGTCACCCACAGCACGTAGAAATAAGCGAAATGCACGACCTTGCGATCGATGTAGGTCCGCCAGTCGCGATCGATCACGCGTGCCAGAAACAGCCCTGAGATGAGGAAAAAGTCCGGCATCCGGAACGGTTTGGCGAATTCGACGATGGCATGCATGAAACCGGTCTGTCCGGCGGCAGCTTCGACGCCCAGCACCGAATGCATCATTACCACCATAACGATGCAGATGCCTTTCGCGTAATCGACCCAGTCGATCCGGGGGGCCGGGGCGGCGAAGGTGGATGTGCCGTTTCCAGTCATCGGTGTCTCTTTCCGGCGCATCGTCGGCGCACTATCGGACAGATCGGTTTCATTCTCCTTATGAGGTCCAATTTATATGCCACGCGGACATGTCCGCCGGCCCATCGGAATTTAGTGTTAACGGCTGCGCTCACGTTCGCGCGAGCGGCCATCAATGCCCGCAAACGGATGGCCGCGCTGCCGAATTGCGCCTCGACAGGCCGGCTAGAAACGCTCTAAAAAGCCGCTACACCCCGCGCCAAGCTGCTCAATCGGCGCATCCTGACCTCGACTTCAGGCTTCGGTCATGAATTACAGCAAGTTCTTCTCGGACGCCCTCGGCCGGCTGCATGACGAGCGCCGCTACCGCGTCTTCGCCGATCTGGAACGCATCGCCGGCCGGTTTCCCCATGCTGTCTGGCATTGCCCGGAAGGTCCGCGCGATGTCGTGATCTGGTGCTCCAACGACTATCTCGGCATGGGCCAGCACCCGA
>JANMAN010000356.1:0-2329 GCA_031359885.1 Tardiphaga sp.
GATGTCGAGCGGCGCAACATTTTGGACGGTCGATTGCGACTATGGGTGCGGCGTCATTGTTAAGATTGACGACGCGTCAGGGACGCCCCCTATGTCGCAGGACATCATAAACACATGGCAAACCGTCCGCGCCGATCCAGAACAAGCCTTCGCGTACCTGCAAACCGAAAAGCAGAAGCTTCTTCACCTGCTCTCACCGGTTCAGTTTCTGATTGCCGCAGGGACCGATGCCGTCGCGGCAAAACGAAATGAGCTCAAGGCGATGGCGGACACCGCCGAAGCCACGCAAATCAGGCTCGTAACGCTAGAAGAAACTCTTCGGACAACTGTGGACGACTTGACTCAAAATAACGCTGCCAAGGTCGAGGTCATGAGGCAGGACGCGGTGCACGCGATGGATCGGGCCATGACTGCCGAACAGGACGTCGTCCAAGCATCGAATGATGCAACAGAACTTGCTAGAAAACTCGCCGATATCGAGCAGAGTCTTTCCTGGAAAATCACGCGACCGTTGCGCGTCCTCAATCGGTACGTCGAGCACCGCCAATCTTAACATTTCGCAGCAGGGACCGCAGCGTGACCATCGCCGACGCGACACCGACACGCCGCGGACGACCGCGATCCGCTGAGAGCGAGGCCGCGATTCTGGAAACGGCCTACAGCCTGATGGCGTCGAAGGGGCTGGCCTCAACCACCATCGACTCGGTCGCGCGGGAATCAGGCGTCTCCAAGATGACGATCTACAAATGGTGGCCGTCTCGCGAGGCGCTGCTCATCGATGCCTTTTTGCGGCAGGCGGCGACGATGCTGCCTTTGTCCGACAAGGGCGAGCCGATCGCACGCATCATGAAACATGCGGCGGCCTATGTGGACGCGCTGAACGGAGATTACGGCAAGGTACAGCTCGCCGTTATCGCGGAGTGCATCGCCGGAACGGGCTCGGCGAAAATCTTCTCGGAGCGATACCTCGGCCTGCGCCGGGCCATCGCGCTCGACATCATCAAGGCCGGGCAACAGGACGGCAGCATCGCGGCGTCGGAGCCCGCCGGCGACTTGTATGACCGAATCTACGGCACGTTGTTTTACGAGTATGTCTTCGGCTTTCGGCCGCTGACGAAAGACTACGCGCGCAAGCTGGTTGGGACGGTTCTGTCGGAACACCCGCGGCGTTGAAACAAGTGCCAGCGCTTAGCGCATCTGCCGCGCGCGACGAAACCAACGCAACGTCTCCCGCGTCACAGCCATATAGCCTTGGCCCTCATATCGGATTCGCCCGGCGATCGTTTCGTTGAGTTTCGGAAGCGCGTGAAACGGAACGGAGGGATAGGCGTGGTGCTCGACATGGAACGGCATATTCCAGGTCAACCATTTCATCAGCGCGCCGGTATAGGTGGTGCGGGTGTTCTCATAGGCGCTCCGGGTGTGGTCGCAGCCGGTGTGCTCCGCATAAAGATACGGCCGCAGGAATGACTGTCCGACATACAGCGGCAACAGCCACGTCCAGAATAACACCGTCGTCGACAACGCCACCGAACCAGCAAACAGAACGATGTAGACCAGCGCGTAAGCGCGGGCCTCGCGGACCACCAACGCGCGTTTAGTCTCCGGCACCCACGGCGCGACGACTCGTCCCGTGATCGCATGGCGAAACAGCATCCGGATCCGGTTCGTCAGTTGCACGATCCCGCTATAGGCGATGGCGAGCCTGGTATCCGATGTCGGGAAGGTGCCGGCGATCAATTCGGGATCGCGCTCGGGATCCTGCGTGAAGCGGTGATGATCCCAATGAAACAGCGTGTAATATTCATACGGATACGCGATCGTCACCGATGAGACATGACCGAGAATCTCGTTCATCGCCCGGCTTTTGAAGACGGTCTTATGCGCGGATTCGTGAACCGCCATGAACAGGAATGCTACTAGCACGCCCTGGAGCACGATCAGCGGCAGCGCCCAGAGCAGACCGTAGCTGCCGATCACATGCCAGATCGCGGCTCCCACCAACGCGATCGCAGCGTAGTGGCTCACAGCGCGGATCAATCCCGGCGCGTTCGCGCGCACCGACAATTCTTTCAACTGCGCGGGCGTCAGAGCACGGACTTGGTTGGGTCGATCGGCCTGCATCTCCATCGTCATGACGGTCTCCTGTCGATTTCGATGTTCAACTGTCCAGAAACGTCGAGATCGCCGCGTTGAGAAACGCGCGGTCGGCTGGAATAAAAGCGGGATTGCCGGCGCGATGTCCGTGGTCCGAAGGAATCGGGCGCAACTCGACCGAGCGGGCATTGACGAGCCGGCCGACCTCGTCCTCGTTGTCGCGGACCTGAAA
>JANMAN010000363.1:0-4521 GCA_031359885.1 Tardiphaga sp.
GACCTCATGGGCGACGTCGCGCAGGGCATCAAGGCCTTCAAGAAGGGCATGCAGGACGATGACAAGATCAAGCCGGCCGAGCCCGTCGAGCCTGTAAAGTCGATCGACCATTCCGCGCCGCCGCCGTCGGCGACCCGAACCGATGTCGGCAGCAAGGCTGTCTGACGACGCGAGGCGCGCCGCACGATCAATCCAACGCGGCGTGAGCGAAAGACACTATGTTCGATATCGGGTGGAGTGAGCTTGTCGTCATCGGCGTCGTTGCGCTGATCGCGATCGGCCCGAAGGAATTGCCCGGCGTGCTCCGAATGGTCGGGCAATGGATGGGCAAAGCGCGCAAGATGGCCTCCGAGTTTCAGGGCCAGTTCAACGAGGCAATGCGCGAGGCCGAAATGGCCGACCTGAAAAAAACGTTCGACGACGTCAAAGACGCCGCGCGCGATTTGAAATCAAACAACATCATGACCTCGATGCAGGCGAGCGCCACCGAGGCGCTTCGTATCGACGATCTGACCCAGCCCGTCACGCCGACCACGCCCGAGCCGCCAACACCGGAAACTTTCTTTGAGGCCGAAGCGCATGCCGCCGCAAACGCGCCGCTTGCAATCACGCAAGAGGTGCAGGCGTCGCAGCCGCTCGACATCACGCCGGTCGCGCATGAACATCCACCGGTGTTAACGCAGGATACGCAGCCGTCCGAAATGGCACCCGTCGCGGTCGATGGGGACGCGTCGGCGAAGGACGCAAAAGCGTCATGAGCGCCGAGGACATCGAAGCCACCAAAGCCCCCTTGATGGATCATCTGATCGAGCTGCGGTCGCGGCTCATCAAGGCGCTGTTGGCGTTCGGGCTGGCGTTCATCTTCTGCTTCATCTTTGCCAAGCAGATCTACAACGTGTTGGTCTGGCCGTTCGTCTGGGTTGCCGGACCCGAGAATTCGAAATTCATCTACACGGCGTTGCTCGAATATTTTCTGACGCAGCTTAAGCTGGCGATGTTCGGCGCGGGCTTCATCTCGTTTCCGATCATCGCGACGCAGATTTACATGTTCGTCGCCCCCGGCCTCTACAAACACGAGCGCGGCGCGTTCGTGCCGTATCTCGTGGCAACCCCCATTTTCTTCACGCTGGGCTCGGTGCTGGTCTACTTCATGGTGCTGCCGATGCTGATCCGGTTCTCGCTGGGCATGCAGCAAAGCGGCAGCGACGAGACCGCGCAGATCGCGTTGCTGCCGAAGGTCGGCGAGTATCTGTCGCTGATGATGTCGTTGATCTTCGCCTTCGGCATCGCGTTCCAACTGCCCGTCATCCTGACGCTGCTCGGCCGGATCGGCGTGCTGACGCAACAGCAACTGCGCGACAAGCGGCGCTATTTCATCGTCGGCGCGTTCGTGATCGCGGCAGTACTGACGCCGCCCGATGTCATCAGTCAGGCCTCGCTCGCGATCCCGCTTATGATTTTGTACGAGGGATCGATCATCGCGGTCGGCGTCGTCGAGCGCCGCAAAGCAAAGGCCGCCGCCGCTGCGGCACCGGGTTCGACCGATGTGACGCCCGCGGAGTAGGGGTTGCATCTTCAGGTTGCGTTGATTATTTTCCGTCTGCCGACCGTGCCGACGGGAGATGACCATGGCCTTTGCTTTTGATACATTGGGCTATGCGAAACGCTTGCGCGACGCCGGCGTTGCCAACGAACAGGCTGAAGCTCATGCCGAGTGCTCGTGAGTTTATCATGACTGAGCTTGTGACAAAGTCCGATTTGCTAGCGGTCCGGTCGGAATTGCAGACGGCCATAGATACGCAAACCTTGCGTCTGACTGTCAGGCTAGGGGGCATCATGATCGCAGGTCTTGGTGCATTGGCGCTGATACAACGTCTCAATTGAACGATAGGCGCTCATTCTCCATTTCGGGTTTTAAATCTCGGCCATTCGGGTTACTGCGGGCGTTGTAAACTTACAGCGAAATTGCTGTAAGTTTGCGTTTATCGCCTTCTGGACAATCCCATGCACGACATCAAACTCATTCGCGACAACCCTGATACGTTCAATGCCGCGTTGAAGCGCCGCGGGTTGGAGCCATTGGGCGCGAAGCTCATCGCGATCGACGAGACGCGCCGTGCGGCGATCCTTGCGTCCGAGCAGGCACAGGCGCGCCGCAACGCGGCCTCCATGGAAATCGGTGAAGCTAAAAAGACCAAAGACGATGCGCGCGCTGCGCCGCTGATGGCCGAGGTCGCCGACCTCAAGATCACGATGCCGGCGATGGACGCGGCGGTGAAAGCCGCCGACGAGGAATTGAAGACCGCGCTGGCCGAAATTCCGAACCTGCCGCTCGACGAGGTGCCCGACGGCAGCGACGAGCACGGCAACGTGCTGTATCACCAACACGGCGCGAAGCGCGAATACGCGTTTTCGCCGAAAGCTCATTACGATCTCGGCGAAGCCATGGGCTTCATGGATTTCGAAGCGGCCACAAAATTGTCCGGCGCGCGCTTCGTCGTATTGAAAAAAGGCCTCGCGCGGTTGGAGCGCGCGCTCGGGCAATTCATGCTCGATCTGCACACCGACCAGCACGGCTACACGGAAGTAAATCCGCCGCTGCTCGTCAAAGACGACGCGATGTTCGGCACCGCGCAACTGCCAAAATTTCGGGACGATCAATTTGCCGCCGGCGCGATCGGAAACGACGGGAAGGAATACTGGCTCATCCCCACCGCCGAAGTGCCGCTGACAAACCTGGTTCGCGAATCCATCATCGACGAAAAAGAGTTGCCTTTGCGTATGACGGCGCTGACGCCGTGTTTTCGCGCAGAGGCGGGAGCTGCCGGACGCGACACGCGCGGCATGATCCGTCAGCATCAGTTCAGCAAGGTCGAACTGGTCTCGGTCACCACACCGGAAAATTCCAAAGCCGAACACGAGCGCATGCTGTCCTGCGCCGAAGAAGTCATGAAGAAGCTCGACCTGCATTATCGCGTGATGACGCTGTGCACCGGCGACATGGGCTTCGCGTCGCAGAAAACCTACGACATTGAAGTCTGGATGCCAGGGCAGGGAGACGGTGGTGCGTATCGAGAAATCTCATCCTGTTCGGTGTGCGGTGACTTTCAGGCGCGGCGCATGGATGCGCGCTATCGCGGGCCTGACGGCAAACCGCGCTTTGTCCACACGTTAAACGGCTCGGGCACGGCGGTCGGTCGCGCGCTGATCGCGGTCATGGAAAACTACCAGCAGGCCGACGGCTCGATCGCCGTGCCGGACGTGCTGCGACCCTATATGGGCGGACTGACGAAAATCGAAAAGGCACTGTGAGCGTATGCGAATTCTCTGCACCAACGACGACGGCATCCACGCGCCCGGCTTGAAGATTCTCGAGGAAATCGCGAAGGCGCTGTCCGACGACGTCTGGGTGGTCGCGCCCGAACTCGATCAGTCCGGCGTCTCGCATTCGCTGTCGTTAAACGATCCGCTGCGGCTGCGCGATATCGGCCCACGGCATTTCGCGGTGCGTGGTACGCCGACCGACTGCGTCATCATGGGCGCGCGTCACATCCTGAAAGACAGGCAGCCGGATGTTGTTTTCTCCGGCGTCAACAAGGGCCGCAATGTCGCGGAAGACGTCGTGTATTCGGGGACCATCGCCGGCGCGCTGGAAGGCACCATTCTCGGATTTCCGTCGTTCGCGCTCAGCCAGGAGTTCGGCATCGACAGCCGCAACAACCCGTATTGGAATACGGCGGTCCAATTCGGGCCGCAGATATTGCGCAAAGTCATCGACGCCGGCGTGCCGAAGAATACCGTGGTCAACATCAACTTTCCTGCTTGCGCACCGGAGGATGTGGCTGGCGTGCTGGTCACGCGGCAGGGCAAGCGCAATCAGGGATTTCTCCGCGTCGACGAGCGACGTGACGGACGCGGTAATCCTTATTTCTGGATCGGCTTCGAGCGCGCCGCGGTCATCGATCCGCCGGCGGAGGGAACAGACCTGCACGCGCTCGCCGCACGCTGCATTTCAGTCACGCCGCTGCGGCTCGATCGCACGGACGATGTGTTTGCGGAAACGCTGACAGGGACCTTGAAATAAAAGAAGCGCTCAGACCGTAGCGGCCTTGAGCGTCCCGGCGAGCACCTCGGCCAACGTGTCCATCTGAAATGGTTTTTGAAGCGTCGGGCGGTCACGAAATTCTTCCGGCAGGCCTTGCGCGCCGTAACCGGTGGCGAAGATGAACGGTCGACCGCGGTTGGCGACCACTTCGGCCACCGGAGAAATGACTTTGCCGTTGACGTTGACGTCAAGAATAGCGATGTCGAAATCGACCGTCTCCGCGAGCCGTGTCGCCTCCGCGATGTCGCCGGCCTCAGCCACGACGCGATAACCGAGCTCCTCGAGCATATCGGCCACCATCATACGGATCATGACCTCGTCCTCGACGAGGAGCACCGATCCGCGGGTCGGTTGCAAGACAGCCATGTTGGAAATTCCTTAGTCAGACCCGACGTTGCGTTGTGTCCAACACCAGA
>JANMAN010000371.1:0-3631 GCA_031359885.1 Tardiphaga sp.
GATCTTCGTCGCCGAGAATGTCGGACAGCACTGCAAAGCGCTCACCTTCGAGGATGAGGCCCATCGCGATGCCAGCGGTCGGCCGCTTCAACGGCACGCCGGCGTCCATCAATGCGAGCGACGCGCCGCAGACCGACGCCATCGAGGACGAGCCGTTCGACTCGGTGATCTCGGAGACGACGCGCAGCGTGTACGGGAATTCATGGTGGCCCGGCAGAACCGGATGCAGCGCGCGCCAGGCGAGCTTGCCGTGGCCGATTTCGCGACGCTTGGTGCCGCCCATGCGCCCGGTCTCGCCGACCGAGTAGGGAGGAAAGTTGTAGTGCAGCAGGAACGTCTCTTTGTACGTTCCGGACAGCGAGTCGATGTATTGCTCGTCCTCGCCGGTGCCGAGCGTAGTAACGACCATCGCCTGCGTTTCACCGCGGGTGAACAGCGCCGAACCGTGAGCGCGCGGCAGGATGCCGACTTCGGCAACGATGGCGCGGACCGTCGAGGCATCGCGACCGTCGATGCGCTTGCCGGTGTCGAGGATGTTCCAGCGAACGATCTTGGATTCGACTTCCTTGAACACGCCGGCGATTCGGAGCTTGTCGTATTTCGGCTCCGCGCCTTCGGGGAAGTAGGCGTCCATCACCTTTTTCTTGACGACGCCGACGGCCGCATAACGATCCTGCTTGACCGGGATCGCATAGGCGGCGCGCAACTCGCTCTCGATCATCGAGAGGATTTCTTTTTCAAGCACGCTGTCGTCGACCGTCTTGACCTCGCGCGGCTCCTTCGCCGCCTTCTCGGCCAGCTCGATGATCGCTTTCACGACCGGCTGGAAGTGGCGATGACCGAACATCACCGCGCCGAGCATGATCTCTTCGTTGAGTTCTTTGGCTTCCGATTCGACCATCAGCACGGCGTCGGCGGTGCCGGCGACGACCAGGTCGAGCTGGGTGTCGGCCATCTCGTCGAGCGTGGGGTTGAGGACGTATTCGTCATTGACGAAGCCGACGCGCGCGGCGCCGATCGGACCCTGAAACGGTGCGCCGGAAATCGTCAGCGCGGCGGACGACGCCACCAGCGCGAGGATGTCCGGATCGTTCTCCATGTCGTGCGATAGAACCGTGACGATGACCTGGGTTTCGTTACGCCAGCCATCGACGAACAGCGGGCGGATCGGACGATCGATCAAACGGGAAACCAGCGTCTCCTTTTCGGTCGGACGGCCTTCGCGCTTGAAGTAACCGCCGGGAATGCGGCCGGCGGCGTAGGTCTTCTCGATGTAATCGACGGTCAGCGGCAGGAAGTCGACGCCGTCGCGCGGCGACTTGGCGGCGACGACTGTGGCGAGCACGACGGTCTCGCCGTAGGTGGCGACGACGGCGCCATCGGCCTGACGGGCGACCTTGCCGGTTTCCAGCTTGAGCGGACGACCACCCCAGTCGATCTCGACGGTATGAACATTAAACATGCGATCAGTCTTTCATGGTTTCACGACAGGCGCGGCAAGCCCGGCACGCAACAACCATGCGCAAGACGGCGAGACGCTGCGCCACGCAATAGCGCGACGTCAGCGTCCGGCGATCCTGCCATGGCTCTCGAATGCGGAATGGCTTGCATCCTCTCGATGGATGCGGGCCGCCCTCAATGGCTGGCCCACGCAACGGGCCCTTGCCCGTCATCGTCCACCCGCCGGATGCGGGTGAACGAAAAACGCGCGCGAAATTCGCGCGCGGTCTTTTTCTTAGCGACGAATGCTGTGCTTTTCGAGCAGCGCCCGGTAGCGCGCCTCGTCCTTGCGCTTGATGTAATCAAGCAGCGAGCGGCGCGTCGACACCAGCTTCAAAAGGCCACGGCGGGAATGGTTGTCCTTGACGTGGGTCTTGAAGTGGCCCGTGAGGTTGGCGATGCGTTCCGACAGGATCGCGACCTGAACCTCGGGCGAACCGGTGTCGCCGGCCTTGTTGGCATTCGTCTTGATGACTTCCGCTTTGCGTTCTGCGGTAATCGACATCGTCAGTTGCTTTCGTTGCTGCGAGCCGAACTGGCTGTCAGTCCGGTCAGGTTGAACACGCGCTTGGGGATGAGTTCGCCATTGCCAATTTCGGCGAGGGCCAATAACCGGCCTGCCACCGTGACATAGACCGTGCCGCTACAATTGGGCGCATCCCGTCCGCGCAACAAAACCGCCTGGCCCCTGTGGAGCCTTGCGGCGTCTGCCCGTGTGACGGCCAGTGCCGGGATGTCGTCCAGCGCGGTCTCAACGGGCAGCAGTACGTCGGCAAGGTTTCCATCGCCGGACGCGGCTCTATCGCACAAAGCCTCCAACTGTTCCAGCGGAATCATGTCGGCTTCGTCGAACGGGCCGACCAGCGTGCGGCGCAAGGCTGAGATATGGCCGTAACAGCCGAGCAGCCGGCCGATGTCGCGCGCCAATGCCCGGACATAGGTTCCCTTGCCGCACTCGGCTTCGAACACCGAATGGTCGCCATCCGGCTGATCGACCAACACCAATTCGTGGATCACGACGGGACGGGGCACCAGCGGAACCACCTCGCCGTCGCGCGCCATGTCGTAGGCGCGCTCGCCGGCGATCTTGATCGCAGAATATTGCGGCGGCGTCTGCTCGATATTGCCGGTGAATTGCGGCAGCAGGGCGCGGATCGCCTCGGCGGTCGGCCGCGAGTCGCTGGTCTGGGTGGCGCGGCCCTCGGTGTCGTCGGTATCGCGCTCCTCGCCCCAACAGACCGTGAACTGATAGCGCTTGCGGCCGTCCATGACGAAAGGAACCGTCTTGGTGGCCTCGCCCATCGCGATCGGCAGCCCGCCCGAGGCCAACGGATCGAGCGTGCCGGCGTGGCCGGCGCGTTTAGCCTTGAACAGGCGCTTGATGACCGCGACCGCATGGGTCGAGGTCATGCCGATCGGCTTGTCGAGCACGATCCAGCCATGGACGTCGCGCTTGTCGCGGCGCATCTGCTGGCCGCGATTTTGTTTGCCGCCGCCGCGATTGTCGGACTGTTCCCTCCCCCCTTGCGGGGGAGGGTTAGGGAGGGGGGTCAACTCGGACATTTGATCGCGTTGCTCACCCCCCTCCCGACGCTGCTGCGCAGCATCGACCTCCCCCACAAGGGGGGCGGTAACCGGAACATCAGCGCCTCGCTTAGCGGACCAATCGTCCTGAAAATTATTTTCATCCTCCGGCCGTGACGCGTCTAAAAACTGATCGAGGCCGCCATTCGGCGCGGGTTTTGTCATCACGATTCTTCCGATTCTTGCGAATCTGTTTCTGAGTGTTGCTGGAGGTCGCGCTGGACTGCGGGTGTTCGCAGTAAGGTCTCGATACGTTCCGCTTCGTCGAATCGCTCGTCGATCCGAAACCGAAGATCAGGTGCGAATTTCAGGTTAACGCTGCGCGCGACGGCGGTGCGGATGAACGGCTTGTTGACCGCCAACGCCTTCAACACGATCTCGGTGTCGCGGCCGCCGAGCGGCATCACATAGACGGTCGCCAATTTCAGATCGGGCGACATCCGCACTTCTGGCACGGTGATGATGTGGCCTTCGAGCGCCGCGTCATGCACGCCGCCTTGCGACAGCAGATCGGCGACCGCGTGGCGCACGAGCTCGCCGACGCGCA
>JANMAN010000409.1:0-4542 GCA_031359885.1 Tardiphaga sp.
AGCGCGTCGCCGTCACGACGTTGGTCGGCCCGAACGGCGACGCGCATGTCTACACGCCGTCGCCATCCGATGCGAAGACGATCGCGGACGCGAAATTGGTCGTCGTCAACGGCCTCGGCTTCGAGGGCTGGCTTCCGCGCCTCGTCAAGTCGTCCGGCGGCAGTGCGAGGATCGTCACTGCCAGCGACAACATCTCGCCGTTGAAGACGGGACGCGAGGCCGATCCACATGCCTGGCAGTCGGTCGCGAACGTCAAGGTTTATGTCGGCAACATCCGCGACGCACTGACGGCTGCCGACCCGGCCGGCGCCGACGCCTACAAAACCAATGCCGCAACCTATCTGTCCAAGCTTGATGCGCTCGACCGCGATGTGCGCGACGCCATCGCGAGCATTCCGCCGGAGCGGCGCAAGGTCATCTCCAGCCACGACGCCTTCGGCTATTTCACCGACGCTTACGCCATCGCCTTCGTCGCACCCTTGGGCACTTCGACCAATTCGGAAGCCAGCGCCAAAGACATCGCGACCATCATCCGCCAGATCAGGGCAACGAAGATACCGGCGGTGTTCCTCGAAAACGTCAGCGATCCCCGTCTCATCGAACGCATCAGCGCCGAAACCGGTGCGGCGATCGGCGGCACGCTCTATTCGGACACCCTGACGGCCGAAAACGGCGACGCGCCCACTTACATTGCGATGGTCACGCATAATATAAGGACGCTGACGCGCGCCCTGGCAAAATAGCGGCGCGCTCCTGGAGTCATCATGTCTGAAGCGACCAATTCGAAAATTCCCGTGACCGTGCTGACCGGCTATCTCGGTGCCGGCAAGACCACGCTGTTGAATCGTATTTTGTCGGAGAACCACGGCAAGAAATACGCCGTCATCGTCAACGAATTCGGCGAGATCGGAATCGACAACGATTTGATCATCGGCGCGGACGAAGAAGTCTTCGAGATGAACAATGGCTGCGTCTGCTGCACCGTGCGCGGCGATCTCGTTCGCATCCTCGACGGCCTCATGAAACGAAAAGGCAAGTTCGACGCCATCATCGTCGAGACCACCGGCCTCGCCGATCCGGCTCCGGTCGCGCAGACCTTCTTCGTCGACGAAGACGTGCAGGCCAATGCGCGGCTCGATGCCGTGGTCACGGTCGCCGACGCCAAATGGCTCGCTGACCGTTTGAAGGACGCGCCCGAGGCCAAGAATCAGATCGCCTTTGCCGACGTTATCGTGCTGAACAAGACCGATCTGGTTTCGAAGGCCGAATTGGCCGAGGTCGAGGCCCGCATCCGCGCGATCAACCCCTATGCCAAGCTGCATCGCACCGAGCGTTGCGCGGTCGCGCTGTCGGACGTGCTCGAGCGCGGCGCCTTCGATCTCGATCGGATTTTGGAAATCGAGCCGGAGTTTCTGCACGCCGACGACGGTCATGATCATCATCACGGTCACGATCACGGCCATCATCATCACGACCATGGCGGGCTGAAGCATTATCACGACGAGGACATGCAATCGCTGTCGCTGCGGTCCGACGTGGCGCTCGATCCGACCGTGTTCATGCCGTGGCTACAAGATCTCGTCGCCAAAGAAGGCCAAAAGATCTTGCGCTCGAAAGGCATTCTCTCGTTTCGCGACGACAACGAACGCTATGTGTTTCAGGGCGTCCACATGATGCTGGAGGGCGACCATCAGCGCGCGTGGAAAGACGGCGAAAAGCGCGAGAGCCGCCTCGTGTTCATCGGTCGCGAACTGCCCGAACAACTGATCCGCGACGGTTTTTCGCGCTGCATTCCGCAATGACGATGTCGTTTGAATCGCAGGACACGGCGACGATCGTGTCGGTAACCGACCGCGTCGTGCCGATCGCGATCGGCAGCGATGTCATGGCCGCGCATTTCCTCGGCGAGACCGCGGTGTTCGTCGGCAATGAGGAAATCGCAACGCTTGTCGAAGCCGATGCAGCGCAGCGCAAGGTCGATCTGCATGGCGGTGCGATCTTGTGCGTGGCCTCCGACGGCAAGCGCATCGTCACCGGCGGCGACGACGGCAAGGTGATGGCACTGACCGCCAAGGGCGAGATCGCGCCGATCGCGCGCGACGCGAAACATCGCTGGATCGATAGCGTCGCTGTGCATCCCGAGGGCGCGGTCGCATGGTCAGCCGGCAAGACCGCTTATGTGCAGAGCACGAAGGGCGAGGTGAAAACCTTCGACGCGCCGTCCACCGTCGGCGGTCTGGCCTTCGCGCCGAAAGGTCTGCGGCTGGCGATCGCGCATTACAACGGCGTGACGCTGTGGTTCCCGAACATGGCGGCGACACCCGAACGGCTTGAGTGGCAAGGTTCGCACCTCGGCGTCACCTTCAGCCCGGACAACAAGTTTCTTGTCACGTCGATGCACGAGTCCGCGCTGCACGGATGGCGTCTGGCCGACAACCGCCACATGCGGATGACCGGCTATCCGAGCCGCGTGCGCTCGATGGCGTGGAATGCGACTGGCAAGGCGCTGGCGACATCGGGCGCGGACACGGTGATCGTCTGGCCGTTTGCGAGCAAAGACGGCCCGATGGGCAAGGAGCCCGCAATGCTGGCACCTTTGAAGGCGCGGGTCTCGGCTGTCGCGTGTCATCCGAAGCAGGACATCCTGGCGGCGGGTTATACGGACGGCACGGTGTTGATGGTGCGGATGCACGACGGCGCGGAAATCCTGGTCCGGCGCAACGGCGGTGCGCAGGTCGCGGGCTTGGCGTGGAGCGGCAGCGGCAAGTTGCTCGCTTACGCCGCGCAAGACGGCGACGCGGGATTGCTCACGCTCTGATCGCGTCGTGGCTGCGGCAACAGGGTGCCGGAACTTTGACGCGTCCGGCCGGTTGATATCGCGAAACAACAACCGGGTGAACACAATGCCCATGATCGACAGGACGAGTGCGTTGCGACGGGATTTGCTGCTGGCGGCAGTGGTCGTGTGTGCTGGAGTAGCGATCTCCGGCGCCTCGATCGCGCAGATCGCCAACCAGCATCATCAGATGGCGCAGGCGACGCAGCCGCTGCTATCGACGCCGGGTCACGAGAGCAAACCGTCGGACGCGTCGACGACCGGCACGTCGGGTGCGCGACCTCTGGAGACGCCGCCGCAGCCGGCGCGGCCCGATGGCGACGCGGTTAATACCGGCGCGAAGCCGGCCTTGCCGCCGGCGCCTGCGGAAAAAATCGCGGACCCGATTCCGGCGAAGTGACCGTTTAGCGATTGCTGAAATGAAAATGCCCGGCGCGAGCCGGGCATTTTTTGTGACTACGTCATTCCGGGATGGGTCGGCTGCCGGCACAGCCGGCGGACGGCACAGGCCCGGAATCCATACCCCCCGTGATTTTGTTTGAATGATGAGTGCGACGACTTCTGCGCTTCATAATGGCTCAGGGGTTATGGATTGCGGGCTCACACTCGCCGCACGAAGTCGTGCGGCTCACGCGCCCCGGAATGACGAAATTCTACCTCACCAAGACATTTCTGAACTGCCACGGATCGGACGTGTCGATGTCCTCGGGAAACAACCCCGGACGATCCGTCAGCGGCGTCCAGTCCGTGTAATAGCCCTTCACCGGGCCCAAATACGGCGTCTGGATTTCGAGGCAGCGGCGGAAATCCATCTCGTCGGCCTCGACGATTCCGGCTTCCGGATTTTCCAGCGCCCACACCATGCCCGCGAGCACGGCCGACGACACCTGCATGCCGGTCGCATTCTGATACGGGCAGATCTCGCGGGTTTCTTCGATCGAAAGCTGCGAGCCGTACCAATAGGCGTTCTTGCCGTGGCCGTAGACCAGCACGCCGAGTTCGTCGATGCCGTCGACGATCTCGTTCTCGTCGAGAATCTTCCAATCGGACTGCATCTTGCCGGTCGCGCCGAACATCTCGTGCAGTGACAAGACCGCGTCGTCGGCGGGATGATAGGCGTAGTGGCAGGTTGGGCGATAGACGACCTTCTGGCCGTCGCGCACGGTGAAGTAATCCGCGATCGAGATCGACTCGTTATGCGTGACGAGAAAACCGTACTGCGCGCCGGGCGTCGGGCACCACGAACGCACGCGGGTGTTCGCGCCGGGCTGCAGCAGATAGATCGCAGCTCCGCAGCCGTCTTCGTGCTTGCGGCCGTTGTCCGGCATCCACGTTTCATGCGTGCCCCAGCCCAGCTCGGCCGGCTGCAAGCCTTCCGAGACGAAGCCTTCGACCGACCAGGTGTTGACGAACACGTCGCGCGGCTTCGGCGTCGTCGCGCGCTGGGTGTCGCGTTCCGCGATGTGGATGCCCTTGACGCCGAGCTTGTGCGCGAGTTGGCCCCAGCCTTCGCGGCTTTTCGGCTCGTTGATCTCGGTGTTCGTATCGCGGGCGATGTCGAGCAGCGCCTGCTTCACGAACCAGCTCACCATGCCGGGATTGGCGCCGCAGGTGGAGACGGCGGTGGTGCCGCCGGGGCTCTTATGCTTGGCGGCGAGAAGCGTCTCGCGCAGCGCGTAATTGGATCGCTTTTCCGGTCCGGCGCT
>JANMAN010000460.1:0-3504 GCA_031359885.1 Tardiphaga sp.
GAGTTCGGGATATTTCCTCTTCCAATCCTCCGCATTCGCGGCCGAGGCTGAAAGGGCAAGGCCGGCAAAGCCGGCCAGCAATAGGAGTCGATCGATCATGACGATCTCCTGTTGTGGATTCAAAAACTTTTTTTGTTTCAAGCGGCGACGCGACCGAACGCCGGCACGGCGTCGGGCACCGGCGCGCGATCCGGCCTCGTCGCGAGTTCGTCTTGGTCTTCGAGATCGTAAAGTTCGCGCGCGATCTGGTCGGTCAATTCGGACGGAGCGCCATCGAACACGATACGGCCCCCGGCCATGCCGATCAGGCGGTCGCAATAGCTGCGCGCCAAGTCGAGCGAATGCAAATTGCACAGCACGGTAATTCCGAAGTGCCTGTTGATGCGCAGTAGCGCGTCCATCACGATCCGCGTGTTGCGCGGATCGAGCGACGCGATCGGCTCGTCGGCCAAGATGATGTCCGGCTGCTGGATAAGCGCACGGGTGATGGCAACGCGCTGCTGCTGGCCGCCGGACAATTGATCGGCGCGCTGCGCGGCGTATTGCGCCATGTCGAACTGTTCGAGCGCCGACAGCGCCATCGCGCGATCCGCCTCGGGCCACTGCAGCAATAGCGAGCGCCACGCCGGCACGCCGGAGAGCCGTCCCATCAGCACGTTGGTCAGCACATCGAGCCGACCGACGAGGTTGAACTGCTGAAACACCATCGCGGAGCGCGCGCGCCATTTGCGCAGATCGCGGCCTTTCAAGGCCGTGACGTCGAGTCCGTCGTACAAGATGCGGCCTTCGCTTGGCTCGGCGAGGCGATTGATCGCGCGCAGAAGGGTCGATTTTCCGGCGCCGGATCGGCCGATCACGCCGACGAAGCCACCGGGAGACACCGAGAACGACGCGTGATCGACGGCGGCCTTGCTGCCGAAACGACACGTCAACCCTTCAACGACCAGCATGCAACGCTCCGTTAACACTATCCAGCGCCATCGCTACGCGTCGCGTTTGACAGTGATGTGAAGGTTGCGTGGCAATCCCGCTTCGCGGCCATCCGCGACCCACGCAGTCATGCAATCGTCATCGGATCGTCACGCGCCGGATCGATGTGACGTGCGGAGCGTTTGCGTTATGGTCGTCCGATGAGCCGATTTTCGCGTTATGCGATCTACTATGCGCCCGAGGCCGACAGCGCTTTCGCGCAGTTCGGCGCTTCGATGTTGGGCTATGATGCCGCAAGCGCAAGCGACGTCGATCATCCGGCGGACCTCATCGATGTCGTCGCGGATTGGCATGATCTTACCAGCGATCCTCGCAACTACGGCTTCCACGCCACGTTGAAAGCGCCGTTCGCTTTGAACGACGCTGCCGATGAAACGCAATTGATCGAAGCCTGCGCGCGCTTTGCCGCTACAGCCCGCGATATCCCCGTGATTGCGCCTGTGGTTCAGGCCATCAGCGGCTTCATCGCCATCGTACCATCAGTGCCATCACCGTCGCTCGCCGCGTTGGCGCAGGAGTGCGTCGAGGCCTTCGACGGATTTCGTGCGCCGCTCACGTTGGCAGATCGCGCGCGGCGTAAACCTGACCGGCTCAGCGCGAGGCTGGTCGCGCAGCTCGATCGCTGGGGCTACCCTTATGTGATGGACGATTTTCGCTTTCACATGACGTTGACCGGCCGACTACCGGACACGCGACAGCCGGACATCATCGCACTTCTGCAGCAGCGTTTCGAGGCGCTTCGTCTGAAAACGCTTGCGATCGATCGCATCGCGCTGTTCAAACAAGACTTGGCTGGCTCACGGTTTCGGATCGTCGAAGACTTCGCGTTATCGCACCGTCCGAAATGACGTGACGTTCTACATCACCGCGTTGTTCGCGATCGTCTCGCGAAAATAAGTGGCACTGAGCTTTGCTCTGCGCACCTGAGTCTCGAAATCGACCTTATAGAGTCCGAACCGTTTTTGCAGACCGTCCGACCACTCGAAATTGTCCATCAGGCTCCAGTGGAAATAGCCCTTCACAGGCACGCCCTCGGATGTGGCGCGCTGCAGATGCGTCAGATAATTGCGTAGATACATCACGCGGTCGAGATCGTAGATGTCGCCGTTCGCAACGGGCTCGTCGACGGCCGAGGTGCCGTTCTCGGTGATGTATAAATCGACGTTGGGCCAGAGTTTCGCGACCAGTCGCGGCGCCCAATACAGCGCTTCCGGGCCGATCATCAGCCAACGCGAGTCCATACGCGGAAACGATGTCGGGAACGGCAGCATCTCGAAGCTGCCGGGGTCTTTGCCGGCCTGCACATAATGTTGCGGCATGTAGACGTTGAGCCCGAGCATATCGATCGGCGACGAGATGATCTTCATATCCGCGTCGGTAAATTTCGGCGCATTCGCACCGGCATATCGCAAGAAGCCGTCGGTATATCGGCCTTCCATGATCGCGGTCAGATACCCCGCATTGAGTTCGCGCGTCGCGATCTCGGCCGCGCGGATATTAGCTTCGGTCTCGATCGCGGGCACGCAGACCACGAGATTTTCCGCCGGCCCGACTTTCGTTCCGGCACGCCCGGCCGCGCGGATCGCTTGCACCGACAGCCCGTGCGCCAACGCCACGTGGTGCCGCACCTGCGCCAGCCGCGCCGGCGGCAGCTTCAGGCCGGGCGCCATCTCGATCGGAGCATCCGCATGGCCAAGATCGACGAAGGTCGAACACTCGTTGATCGTAAAGACATGCCGCACGCGGTCGGTCAGCTGGCTCGCGACATAGCCGGCGTAGTCCGCGAACGCTTTCGCCGTGTCGCGCGACTCCCAGCCGCCGAGATCGGTTTGTAGCTTTGACGGCATGTCCCAGTGATAGAGCGTCGCGAACGGCTGGATGCCGTTGGCCAACAATTCGTCCACAAGGCGATTGTAGAAATCGAGCCCCTTCGGATTCGGCGTGCCCCGGCCGTCGGGAAAGACGCGCGGCCATGCGATCGAAAAACGATACGCCTTGATGCCGAGCGCGACCATCAACTGCACATCGTCTTTGTAGCGGTGGTAGTGATCGGCCGCGCGGTCGGCGTTGCTGCCGTCGGCGATCTTGCCGGGCGTGTGCGCGTAGTCGTCCCAGACCGAGCGGCCGCGGCCGTCCGCGTCGACCGCGCCTTCGATCTGATAGGCCGACGTCGCGGCACCCCAAACGAAGCCGTCAGGAAACGACTGCGATCTTCGGGAAGTCGAGCCTGGTTGCGAAGCCACGCTTTGCGAACCGGCGGATGCGCCGAATGCAGCTCCTCCGGCGATCTGGCCGAAGCGGCGTCGCGTCAATTTGTCTTTCAAACGATCACCACATGCATGCCCCACCGAAACGTAGCGACGATCGATGACGATGCAAAGTCCCTACCCATGATTGCAACCGGTCTATGCTCGGCGCTACGGGCTCTTTGATGTGAGTGAGTCTCTGGTAATGTCGATCTACGCGCGAGACGCTTAGCCGTATATTCCAGGTCAGGTATCCCCTTGCTAAGCA
>JANMAN010000470.1:0-1559 GCA_031359885.1 Tardiphaga sp.
GGCCGCCCGCTGCGCCTCAACGCGCCGTGGTGGTTCTGGAACATGTTCGGCGAACAGGGCGTGTTCGTGTTGAGCCGGGCTGAAAAAGTGAAGTAGGTCGAATTATTTGAGACAGAGCTAAAGCACGATCGACCAACAGGCACGGCGTCGTCCCCGCGGAGGCGGGGACCCAGTACGCCGTGACGTTGCGATTCAACATGACCGTCGCGGAATACTAGGCCCCCGCCTTCGCGGGGGTGACGGCAGAAATCCGGGATGGGCCGTTATGAGCGAAAGAGGGAGCGCGCTGTCAGCTTTGCGAGCGCTGCCGTTCGTGCATGCGCCCCGGAATGACTGTTTCACTCCTCCGCTACATCCGCGCTCGTCGGCACGCGCCCGAACAACTGCGCCTGCTCCGCACGCGCGACCTCGACCAACCGGTCCGTCACCGTCTCGATGCTGTCGCTGATCTGCGCGATGAACTCGCGGCGCTTCAGCCCCGGCGGCAGCACGTCGAGAAACTCGACGACGAGCGTGCCCGGATAACGCAGGAACGTTCGCCGCGGCCAGAACAATCCTGAATTCAGCGCCACCGGAATGCAGGGCGCGCCGCTGTCCGTATAGATCTGCGCGATTCCTGTTTTGTAGGACGGCGCAGCCCCCACCGGCCGCCGGGTGCCCTCCGGAAAAATGATCAGCTGCCGCCCGCGCAGCACCTCTTCGCGCGCGCGCTTGGCCATCGTGATCAGGGCGCGAGCGCCGGCGTCGCGGTCGATGCCGATCATACGCGTCTTGATGAGATACCAGCCGAACAACGGAATCCGCGCCAGCTCGCGCTTGTAGATGTAGAGCGGCTCGTCGAAAAACTGCATCAGGGAAAACGTCTCCCACATCGACTGATGCTTCGACGCCACGATCAACGGCCCCGCCGGAATTTTATCGAGCCCGCGATATTCGACGCGAATGTTGCAGACGACGCGCATCAGCCATTCGCTCGACCGCGCCCATTGCCGCGCGATCCATAACGTCGTCCAGACCGGCATCAGGAATGTCGGGATCGCCAGCACGAACCAGAACGCCAGCAGCAGATAGAACAGCACGTTGAACACCAGCGAGCGCAGAAATATCGACGTCATCAAAAATCCGATCAGTTCGCGGCGGTACGGCGCGGCGGGCTCGCGGTCGCGGGCTCGGCAAAGTCCGACAGATCGAGCCCGACATCGGCGAGTTTGATCCGGGTTTCCGCGGCGATGTATTTGACATATTCGGACAGCAGCAGTCGCAGCGTGCCGGGCGACGTCCACCAAGGCTCCTCGCGCCATTTTTCGCCGATCACCGAAAACGGAATCAGCGTCACGCCCGGCATCGCATGGTTCATCTCCACGATCGCGCGCGGCATGTGATAGTTCGAGGTCACGACGATCAACGAATGGAAGTTGCGCTCTTGCGCCCAGCGCCGCGTCTCGGCGGCGTTGCTGCGGGTGTTGACGGCGGAGCGGTCGAGATCGACGCAGCAATTCAGCAAGCCTTCGCTGTCCGGCAGCGAGCGCGACAGCGCGCTGGTGCCGTTGGTCGGATGC
>JANMAN010000472.1:0-7000 GCA_031359885.1 Tardiphaga sp.
TCGAACGAGACATGCACGCCGTCGAGATACAGCAAAGCGGAGGTGGCCTTGGTGTCCATCACGTTCATTCGGCAGGCCTCGGCAAGGTTACGCCCTCTTCGGCCGCAACGCTTTCTGCGATCGGTTCGATCTCGCTTTTCTTGCGCGGCTCCCACCACGCATTGAACGTGCCGATGATCCCCTTGGGCAGCAACAGTGTGACGAGAATGAACAGCGCACCCAGCATGAACAGCCAGTAGGGCGCGAGCGGACCCGAGGTGAAAACGGTTTTGGCGTAATTGACGACGATGGCACCCAATGCAGCGCCAATCAGCGTGCCGCGACCGCCGACCGCGACCCAGATCACTGCCTCAATCGAATTGCCCGGCGCGAATTCGCCGGGATTAATGATGCCCACTTGCGGCACGTAAAGCGCGCCGGCGACGCCGGCCATGCAGGCCGACAGAACAAAGACGAACAGCTTGTAGGATTCGACGCGGTAGCCGAGAAAGCGCGTGCGGGATTCCGCGTCGCGGATCGCGATCAGCACCTTGCCCAGTTTGGACGTCACCACTGCGCGGCACATCAGGAAACCGACCGCGAGCGCGAGGCAACTCAGCGCGAACAACGCGGCGCGCGTGCCGTCCGACTGAATGTTGAAGCCGAGAATGTCCTTGAAATCGGTCAGACCGTTATTGCCGCCGAAGCCGAAATCATTTCGGAAGAAAGCGAGCAGCAGCGCGTATGTCATCGCCTGTGTGATGATCGAGAGATACACACCAGTAACGCGCGAGCGGAACGCAAGCCAGCCGAACCCAAAAGCAAGCAGCCCCGGTGCGACCAGCACCATCAAGGCTGCGAACCAAAACATGTCGAAGCCGAACCAGTACCACGGCAATTCCTTGTAGTTCAGGAACACCATGAAGTCGGGCAGTACGGGATTGCCGTAGACGCCGCGCGAACCGATCTGGCGCATCAGATACATGCCCATCGCATAACCGCCGAGCGCGAAGAACGCGCCGTGGCCGAGCGAGAGAATGCCGCAATAGCCCCAGATCAGATCGATCGACAGCGCCAATATCGCGTAGCAAACATATTTGCCGAATAGCGACATCAGATAGGTCGGCACTTGCAACGGCGAGCCGGCCGGCAACAACAGGTTCGATAGCGGCAGCAAGATGCCGACGGCGGCAACGATCAGGAGGAAGATCGTAGCGCTGCGATCCAGCGAACGGGTGAGGATATGCGGGGTCATAGGTGACCGCCTCGCGACGCGATGTCATTGCGAGCCATCACAACGTCGGCGCTTCGCCGACGTTGTGATGAGCGAAGCAATCCAGCCTTTTGATACAGCAAAGACTGGATTGCTTCGTCGCAAGTGCTCCTCGCAATGACGAGAGGATGTAAACTGAGCATCATCATGCTTCGATCGCCCGGCCCTTGAGCGCGAACAGACCGCGTGGGCGTTTCTGGATGAACAGGATAATCAGAACGAGGATCGCGATTTTGCCGAGCACGGCACCGGCGAACGGCTCGAGGAATTTGTTGGCGATGCCGAGCGTGAACGCGCCGACCAAGGTGCCCCAGAGATTACCGACGCCGCCGAACACCACAACCATGAACGAGTCGATGATGTAACTCTGGCCAAGATTGGGCGAGACGTTGTCGATTTGCGACAGCGCGACGCCGGCGATCCCGGCAATTCCGGACCCGAGACCGAAGGTCAGCGCATCGACGCGCGAGGTCGCGATCCCCATCGACGCTGCCATGCGGCGGTTTTGCGTTACGGCGCGCATTTCGAGCCCGATGCTCGAGTAGCGCAACATGGCAAGCAGGATCACGAACACGGCCATGGTGAAGCAGAGAATCCAAAGCCGGTTGTAGGTGATCGCCATCTGGCCGATCTCGAACGCGCCGGACATCCAGGACGGATTGCCGACTTCGCGGTTCGTCGGACCGAACATCGTGCGGATCGCCTGCTGCAACACGAGCGACAGGCCCCATGTCGCGAGCAGCGTCTCCAACGGGCGGCCATACAGGAAACGGATGATCGTGCGTTCGATCAATACGCCGAGCAAACCCGCAACGAGAAACGCGAGCGGCACGGCGATCAGCAGCGAGACGTCGAACAAACCGGGATAGCTGGTGCGGATCACCTCCTGCACGACAAAGGTGACGTAAGCGCCGATCATCACCATCTCGCCATGCGCCATGTTGATGACGCCCATCACGCCGAAGGTGATGGCGAGGCCGATCGCGGCCAGCAGCAACACCGAACCGAGCGAGAGACCGTACCAAGCGTTCTGCGCGTAGGACCACAGCGTCAGCGTGCGCTCGATCGCGGCTTTCGCATTGGCCGCCCCGCTCACCACGGAAGGCGGCTGGTCGCCGGTGAGACCCGTCAGCAGCGCAAGCGCCTCGCGGTCGCCGCGCGCCTTGATGGTCGCGATGGCTTCGAGTTTTTCGGGCTCGGTCGCATCCGGCTTGAACAACAGGATCGCCGCGCGTGCCTCGGTGAAGGCGCGCTTGGCGGCGGCGTTGGTTTCCTTGGCTAGCGCGCCGTCGATGACAGGCAATGCCGCGGCATCGTGCGTCTTGAAGACGGATTGCGCGGCCTGCACGCGTTTGGCCGGATCGGGCGACAGCAGCGTCAGCGTCCCGACGGCCGCATCGAGACTACGGCGCAAGCGGTTGTTGAGACGGACGGCGATCGCCGCAGCAGGCACGCTTGCCGCAGGCGCGCCAGTCGCGGCGTCGCTTACCTTGCCGTCAGCATCCTTGACGAAAACTTTTTTGGTCGCGGGATCGGCGAACAATCGTCCGGCCTGCAAGGCGCTGATGACCGGATAAGCTTGCGGGTTGCCGGATGTGACAAGCACGCCGACGGCAGCCTCGGTATCGGAAAACGAGTCATTGGCGAAGCGCGCAACGGCGTCTTCGAACGGGCCAGCCTGCGCGGCAAAAGTGAGCGCAGCCGTCAGTATAAAGGCAAGCGCAAAGGCGCACGCACTTCTAGTCAGATGAGCGATCACTGAACGGCCCCGGCAGAAGTGAGGGGAAGGCGGCGGTTGCCGCCTTCCCTGACGTCATGACTGGTCGCGGGCGTTCGTTAAGAACCCTGACCGCCGCACTTCTTGGTGACGGTGTTGTAGTTGCCGCACTTCAGCGTCACCCAGTCGCCGACCAAATCCTTGGAGCCCTCAAGCTCCTTCGACCAGGCGTCGCCGGCAACGAGACCGGGCGTTTTCCAGACGACGTCGAACTGACCGTCACCTTTGATTTCGCCGATGAACACCGGCTTGGTGATGTGATGGTTCGGCAGCATTTCAGACATGCCGCCCGTCAGGTTGGCAGCCGTGATGCCCGGCAGGGTGTCGATCACCTTGTCGACATTGATGGTGCCGGCCTTCTCGACAGCCTTCACCCACATGTTGAAACCGATCACGGTGGCTTCCATCGGATCGTTGGTCACGCGCTTAGGGTTCTTCGTGAACGCCTGCCAGGACTTGATGAACTTGTCGTTCTCCGGGTCCTTGATCGACTGGAAGTAGTTCCACGCGGCGAGATGGCCGAGCAGCGGCTTGGTGTCGATGCCTGCAAGTTCTTCTTCGCCGACCGAGAAGGCGACGACCGGAATGTCGGTGGCCTTGATGCCCTGATTGCCGAGTTCTTTGTAGAACGGTACGTTCGCGTCGCCGTTGATCGTCGAAACCACGGCTGTCTTCTTGCCGGCCGAACCGAATTTTTTGATGTCGGCGACGATCGTCTGCCAATCGGAATGACCGAACGGCGTGTAGTTGATCATGATGTCTTCGGCCTTGACGCCCTTCGACTTCAGGTAGGCTTCGAGAATCTTGTTGGTCGTGCGCGGATAGACGTAGTCGGTGCCCGCGAGGACCCAGCGCTGAACTTTTTCTTCCTTGGCGAGGTAATCCACCGCCGGGATGGCCTGCTGGTTCGGAGCCGCACCCGTATAGAACACGTTGCGCTCGGACTCTTCGCCCTCATATTGCACGGGATAGAACAGGATCGAATTCAGCTCTTTGAAGACGGGCAGCACGGACTTGCGCGACACCGACGTCCAGCAGCCGAACACGACGGAGACCTTCTCTTTGGTGATCAGTTCGCGGGCCTTTTCGGCGAACAGCGGCCAATTCGACGCGGGATCGACGACGACGGCTTCGAGCTTCTTGCCGAGCACGCCGCCCTTCTTGTTCTGCTCATCGATCATGAACAGGACAGTGTCCTTCAAAGTCGTCTCGGAAATCGCCATGGTGCCGGACAGCGAGTGCAGTACGCCGACCTTGATGGTTTCCTGAGCCTTGGCAGAGGTGAATGCACCGAGGCCGATAATGAGGCCGGCGGTGGCTGCGAGCCAGCGGCGGCGGCTCATTGCTTTCGATATCGGTTCGTTGGATGTGATCATGTGAGGTTAATCTCCCTGACGCAGACCAAGATGATTGGCGGCCCCCCGCCGGCTGCGTTTACGAGATCGCAAGAACCGTGCCATCGTGTCGCAGGAACTTAACGTATTGATAGGGTTTCAGATTTTTGGTTATGCAATGAGTCTGAGATAGGCGAGATGCCTTCAAAACGGGCGGATTTCACGATTATTTTTTGTGCAGTTGGCGTGAAGTTTGACCAACTCGTCCGCTGTGTATAAAAATCGTGCAATCGACCCCAGTGCAGTGCTTCTGGCCTCATCGCCTCACGATGTTCGATCTTTGATCTTGAAACGGCCGCCTTCTTGTTCCATACACCGTCACGACCTACTGATTCCTCTGTGAGTCCTCCAGGTCATCGCGAGCCGCGTGTTCTGAGCCCGTTTTACGGTTTCTGGCTTGCTCCTTCAGCTAACCAAAACCGACGCCCCAAACACGCGGGTGTCACCAGACACCTCGCGCGCTCCCGGCCCATGGTCTGTAGACCATTGCTGTCAGGCGCCTGCTCCACCTCATGGAAAGCACCAGCCTTTTGACCTCCTTCCAGGAATTCGGCCTCGCCGAACCGCTTTCGCGTGCCCTCGCGGAAGAAAACTACGTCACTCCGACACCCATCCAAATGCAGACCATCCCGATCGCCATGACCGGCCGCGATGTCGTCGGTATCGCCCAAACCGGCACCGGCAAGACCGCGTCGTTCGCGCTCCCCATTCTGCATCGCATCCTCGAAAACCGCATCAAGCCGCAGCCGAAAGCCTGCCGCGTGCTGGTGCTGAGCCCGACGCGCGAATTGTCCGGGCAGATTCTCGAGAGCTTCAATGCTTATGGCCGCCACATTCGGCTGACTTCCGCGCTCGCCATCGGCGGCGTGCCGATGGGCCGTCAGGTCCGCTCGTTGATGCAGGGCGTCGAAGTCCTGGTCGCGACGCCGGGCCGCCTGATCGATCTCGTGCAAAGCAACGGACTGAAGCTCAATCAGGTCGAATTCCTCGTCCTCGACGAAGCCGACCGCATGCTCGACATGGGCTTCATCAACGACATCCGGAAAATCGTCGCCAAGCTGCCGGCCAAGCGTCAGACCTTGTTCTTTTCGGCCACCATGCCGAAGGACATCGCCGATCTCGCCGAGCAGATGCTGCAAAACCCCGCACGCGTCGCCGTGACCCCGGTCGCCTCGACGGTCGAGCGGATCGTCCAGCGCATCATCCAGTGCGACCATTCCGCAAAACCGGCTCTCCTTGTCCAAGTTCTGAAGCAGGAGACGGTCAACCGCGCGTTGATTTTCACCCGCACCAAGCATGGCGCGGACAAGGTCGTGAAAAGTCTTGTTCGGTCCGGCATTCCGGCCGATGCGATCCACGGCAACAAGTCGCAGAACCACCGCGAGCGTGTCTTGGCAGCTTTCCGCACCGGCGAAATCCGCACGTTGGTCGCGACCGACATTGCCGCACGCGGCATCGATGTCGACGGCATCAGCCACGTCGTCAATTTCGACCTTCCGAATATTCCGGAAAGCTATGTCCACCGCATCGGCCGCACCGCGCGCGCCGGCGCCGACGGCACGGCGATCTCGTTTTGCGCCGGCGAGGAAATGGCGTTCCTGCGCGACATCGAGAAACTGATCCGCGTTACGCTGCCAAAAGAAGATCGCCGCACGCCGGGTCATCGCGACGTCGCTCCGCCGCCGTCGCAGAACCGCGGCGGCCGTTCGTCGGGTCCACGATCGAATGCACCGCGCGGCAATGAAGCATCGGCCAACGGGCCGCGACGTCGGCAACGTCCGTCAGTCGGCGGCAACGGCGAGCCGCAAGGCAACCGTGCTGACAGCAACCGTTCGGACAACAACCATCGTTCAGAGGGCAATCGCCAGGCCACGCCGCGTGCGGCGACCGCCGGTCAAAGCAGCGACGGCGCTGGCCGTGGTAATGGTCCGGACCGTGGTAACGCTCCCGGCATGCAGGGCGTCGCTTTCTTGCATCGCGAAAGCCGCCCGAACACCCAACCCAACCGCACCCAGCGTCCACGATAACCGCCGATCGATCTGGAGATCATCATGGCTAAAGAAGAGCTGATCCAGTTCGAAGGACTGGTGACCGAAATCCTTCCGGATGCGCGCTACCGCGTGCAACTCGATGCAGGGCACGAAATCGTGGCCTACACCGCCGGCAAGATGAAGAAGAACCGCATCAAGACGCTCGCGGGCGACCGCGTCACGATCGAGATGTCGCCCTACGATCTCGAAAAGGGCCGGCTCATCTTCCGTCACAAGGACGAACGTCCGGGTGGCCCACCGCGCGGCGCGCCGCCGCGTGGCCAATTCCGCCGCCGCTAACTTTTAGCGCAACGCACAACAACGATCGGCGCGCTTTTGTTTAAAATAAACGGCGCGCCGATCATCAATCTTTCGAACATTTGATCGCCGGCATCTTGAACGTCTTAAAAAAACGTGCTGGTCAGGATTGTTTCGAGAGGTTTTTTCGCTTACGATCCTCCCATCGATTTTCGGCCGGACGACATTAGCTATCCACCGGTGCAGCCGGTTTAGACGCTGACGACCCTTCCAAAAATTCGATCTCACC
>JANMAN010000476.1:0-2435 GCA_031359885.1 Tardiphaga sp.
ATACTCTATTGTCTGTGGGACATGGGGTTGAAGGTCGGCCACGCGACGCGCTCGGTCGACGAATCGATCCGGCAGGCCCGCGGCGACATGACGATCCGCACCGCGATCCTCGAAACCCGGTTCCTGACCGGCGACCAGCCCTTGTACGACGAACTGGTCACCCGCTTCGACCACGAGGTAGTGCAGGGCACCGCCACCGAATTCGTCACCGCAAAGTTGGCCGAGCGCGAGGAGCGTCACCGCCGCGCCGGGCAATCGCGTTATCTGGTCGAGCCCAACGTCAAGGACGGCAAAGGCGGCCTGCGCGATCTGCACACGCTGTTCTGGATCGCGAAATACGTCTACCGCGTCCGCGACACCAGCGAGCTGGTCGCGCATGGCGTATTCGACGCGCATGAAAATCGCAGCTTCCGCCGCTGCGAGGATTTCCTCTGGTCGGTCCGCTGCAATTTGCATTTCGTCTCGAACCGCGCCGAGGAGCGGGTGTCGTTCGATCTGCAGCGCGAGATCGCGCAACGTCTCGGCTACACCTCGCATCCCGGCATGCAGGACGTCGAGCGCTTCATGAAGCACTATTTCCTGGTCGCCAAAAACGTCGGCGACCTCACCGCGATTTTGTGCGCGAAGCTGGAAGACCAGCAAGCCAAGCCCGCGCCGGTCTTGAGCCGGATGATGTCGCGGCTGCTGCCGGGCGCACAGCGCCGCCGCGTGCCAGATAGCGACGACTTCATCGTCGACAACAACCGCATCAACCTCGCGGCTCCGGATGTCTTCAAGCGCGATCCGGTCAATCTGATCCGTCTGTTTCGGCTGGCGCAGAAGAACGACCTCGCCTTCCATCCCGACGCGATGCGCACGGTGACGCGCTCGCTGCGCCTCATCAACACGCAATTGCGCGACGATCCCGAAGCCAACCGGCTGTTCATGGAGATTCTCACCTCGGACAATTCCGAACCGGTGCTGCGGCGGATGAACGAGACCGGCGTGCTCGGCCATTTCATTCGCGCCTTCGGCAAGATCGTCTCGATGATGCAGTTCAACATGTATCATCACTACACGGTGGACGAGCACCTGCTGCGCTGCGTCGGCTTTTTGCAGGCCATCGAGCGCGGCGGCAATGACGAGTTCGTCGTCGCCAGCGATCTGATGCGCAAAATCCGTCCCGAGCATCGCGCGGTGATTTACATCACGGTGCTGTTGCACGACATCGCCAAGGGCCGTCCGGAAGATCACTCCATCGCCGGCGCGAAAGTCGCGCGCAGACTATGCCCGCGGCTCGGCTTCAATGCCGCCGACACCGAACTGATCGCGTGGCTGATCGAGCAGCATCTGACGATGTCCACGGTGGCGCAGTCGCGCGACCTGTCGGACCGCAAGACGATCGAGAATTTCGCCGCTGTGGTCCAGTCCGTCGAGCAGATGAAGCTCTTGACGATCCTCACCACCGCCGACATCCGCGGCGTCGGGCCGGGCGTCTGGAACGGCTGGAAAGCGCAGCTTTTGCGCACGCTGTATTACGAGACCGAACCGGTGCTGACCGGCGGCTTCTCGGAAGTGAACCGCGCTCAGCGGATCGCCGTGGCGCAGGCGGAATTCCGTCACGCCTTCACGGAGTGGCCCGAAGCCGAACTCGATTCCTATGTCTCGCGGCATTACCCGGCCTATTGGCTCAAGGTCGATCTCGCGCATAAGCTGCGCCACGCCCGCTTCCTGCGTGCCAGCGAAGACGCCGGCCACAAGCTCGCGATCAATGTCGGCTTCGACGAAGCGCGCGCCGTCACCGAACTGACGATCCTTGCGCAGGATCATCCTTGGCTGCTGTCGATTATCGCCGGGGCCTGCGCGTCGGCCGGCGCCAACATCGTCGATGCGCAGATTTACACGACTACCGACGGCAAGGCGCTCGATACCATCGCGATCTCGCGCGAATACGACCGCGACGAGGACGAAGGCCGCCGCGCCACGCGGATCGGCGACCTGATCGAGCAAGCGTTGGAAGGTCGTCTGCGTTTGCCCGAGGTGGTCGCCAAACGGGCCGCGGGCAAAGGCAAGCTGCGGCCGTTCGTCGTCGAGCCGGAAGTGATCATCAACAATCAGTGGTCCGATCGTTTCACGGTGATCGAGGTGTCCGGCCTCGATCGGCCGGGGCTTTTGTTTCAGCTCACCACAGCGATCTCGAAGCTCAACCTCAATATCGCCTCGGCGCATGTCGCGACCTTCGGCGAGCGCGCCCGCGACGTGTTCTATGTCACCGATTTACTGGGCGCGCAGATCAACGCCCCGACGCGGCAGGCCGCGATCAAACGCGCGCTGGTGCATCTGTTGGCGGATGAGAAGAAAGAGGTGAGCGAGTAGGGGTTGGCGCCGTCTCAGGGTGACGGCGCTTTCGCCACTCCCTACTCGCCCCCCTCGGGCACTTCCCCGAACCCGCCGCC
>JANMAN010000478.1:0-6144 GCA_031359885.1 Tardiphaga sp.
TTTCAGGCGATGAACGGCCATCCGGTGACGCCGATGGTCCGCGTGCCATGGAACGAACCCGGCATCATCGGCAAGGTGCTCGACGGCGGCGCTTACGGCGTGATCTGCCCGATGGTCAACTCCAAGGAAGAGGCCGAGAACTTCGTCCAGTATTGCAAATATCCGCCGCGCGGCACGCGCAGCAACGGCCCGATCCGCGCCGGCCTCTATGGATCGGGCGGCATGTATCAGGACACGGCGAACGCCGAGACGCTGTGCATCCCGATGCTGGAGACGCGCACCGCCGTCGACAACATGGAAGCCATCCTGGATGTCGAAGGCATCGCCGGCGTCTATGTCGGGCCGTCCGACTTGGGCTTCTCCTACGGCCTGGTGCCGAAGCTCGATCGCGAGGAGCCGGAAATTTTGAAGATCTACGACAAGCTGCTCAAGGAATGCGACAAGCGCGGCATCTATCCCGGCATCCATTGCTCGGGCCCCGTGGGCGCTGCGAAGAACATCGCCATGGGCTTCAAGCTCGTGACGCTGTTGAACGACAGCGGCATCATGGGCACGGCCGCGAAATCCTGGGTCGCCGACACCCGCAAGGGCTCGGGCGGCAAGGCTTAAGCATTCTTGCGGATGTGCAGCGACGCGTGATGCGTTGCTGCACATCCACAATTCGTCATCGATGTTTTGTTTTTCGGAAACGCAGACCCATGAAGTTCGACGACGTCATTCTCGGCCGCCGCAGCATTCGCGGTTACAAGCCCGATCCCGTTCCTCGCGCGCTGATCGAGGAGATCATCCGGCTCGCGATGCGCGCGCCCTCGTCGATGAACGTGCAGCCCTGGAATTTTTACGTCATCACCGGCAAACCGCTCGATAAGATTCGCGCCGGCAATACCGAGCGAATGCTGGCGGGCGTGCCGCAATCGCGCGAGTTTCGCATTGGCCAGGCATTCTCGGGCCAGCACCGCGACAGGCAGATCGGCGTCGCCAAGCAGTTATTCTCTGCGATGGGCATCGCACGCGACGACAAGGAGATGCGCCAGGATTGGGTGATGCGCGGCTTCCGCCAATTCGACGCGCCGGTCTGCGTGATCGTGACCTATGACCGCGCGTTAGACGGCAGCGACGACGCGCCGTTCGACTGCGGTGCCGTCGCGACCGCGCTGGTCAATGCCGCCTGGTCGCGCGGGCTGGGGGCCGTCATCAACAGCCAGGGCATCATGCAGTCACCGGTGGTGCGCGAGCACGCCGGAATAGCCGACGATCAAGTCATTATGAAAAGCATCGCGCTGGGCTGGCCGGACGAGCAGTTTCCCGCAAACGCGGTGGTCTCCGAACGCCGCTCGGTCGAAGAGGCCACGGTCTTCGTCGGGTTCGACGAGTAGTTTCAAGCCTTGCGCACAAAAGGACACGCCATGTCAGTTTCCCCCACGATCCTCCTGCATGCCGACGACGCCGTGTTGATCGCGCGGACGTCGCTGATGCCGGGGGTCGAGGTCAGTGCCGGCGTCGTCACGACCGATCGCATTCCGGCCGGGCACAAGGTCGCGATCCGACCGATCGCTGTGAACGAAGCGATCATCCGCTACGGCCAGATCATCGGCTTTGCGACGCAGCCGATCGCGCCGGGCCAGCACATCCATACCCATAATTGCGGCATGGGCGATTTTTCGCGCGACTATGCCTATGGCGAGACCGCCAGGCCGACCGACTACGTCAACGACCCCGCGACATTTATGGGCATTCGCCGCGCCGACGGCCGCATCGCGACGCGCAACTACATCGGCATTCTCACGAGCGTGAATTGCAGCGCGCATGTCGCGAGCATGGTCGCCGACGTGTTCAAGAAAAATCCTTTCACCGGTCACAACCCGCTTGCGGATTTCCCCAATGTGGATGGCGTCGTCGCACTCACGCACAAGACCGGTTGCGGCATGACGCAGGACGAGCCGCTGACGCTGCTTCGGCGCACGCTCGGCGGCTATGCGCGGCATGTCAATTTTTCGGCCGTCGTCGTGCTCGGGCTCGGCTGCGAGATCAACCAGATCGGCGGGTTGATGCAGGAACAGAAACTAGCCGGCCGTCTGCGCGAGATGCAGATTCAAGACATCGGCGGCACCCGCAAGACCACCGAAGCGGGTGTCGCCTTCGTGCGCGAAGCGTTGACCGACGCCAACAACGTCAAGCGCGAGGAGGTCAACGCGAGCGAGTTGATCGTGGCTTTGCAATGCGGCGGCTCGGACGGCTATTCCGGTATTTCAGCAAACCCTGCATTAGGAGCCGCGAGCGATCTGTTGGTGCGCCACGGCGGCACGGTGATCCTGTCGGAGACGCCGGAGACCTATGGGGCCGAACATCTGTTGACGCGGCGTGCGGTGTCGCGCGAGGTCGGCGAAAAGCTCGTCGGCCTGATGCGCTGGTGGGACGCTTACTGCGCGCGCGAGGGCGCGGAGATGAACGCCAATCCGAGCCCCGGCAACAAGGCCGGCGGCCTCACCACGATTTTGGAAAAGTCGTTGGGCGCGATGGCGAAAGCCGGCAGCACCAATCTCGTCGATGTGTTGAATTACGCCGAGGCCGTCACCAAGAAGGGCTTCGTCTTCATGGATACGCCCGGCTACGATCCGGTCGCCGCGACCGGGCAGGTGGCGGGCGGCGCGAACCTCGTCTGCTTCACGACGGGCCGCGGCAGCGTGTTCGGCTGCAAGCCCGCGCCGTCGATCAAGCTCGCGACCAACACGCCGATGTTCAAGCGCATGGAAGAGGACATGGACATCAACTGCGGCACGATTCTGGACGGCGACGAAAACGTTCAAGATTGCGGACAGCGGATTTTCGATCTGATGCTGAAGACGGCATCGGGTCAACCGACCAAAAGCGAGAGCTTCGATTTCGGCGGCGCCGAATTCGCGCCCTGGGTGCTCGGGGCTACGATGTGAGGGCGTCCATCGGCACACCCTCGCTCCAATTGCTGCCGTCATCCCTGCGAACGCAGGGAACCAGTATCCCGCGCCGTCTCGTTCAACCGTGATCTCGCGGCGTACTAAGTCGCCCGGTCTTCGCGCGCAAAGATGCGCTCTTGCCGGGCAATGACGTCCTCGACGAGATACATAAGCTATCAACATTCTCAGCCGTCATCTCCCGGCTCTTGACCGGGCGACCCAGTATCTCGAGACTTTTGAGATGCAGGACAAGCATTTCTACGTCTACATTCTGGCGAGCAAAATCGGAGGCACGCTTTACATCGGTGTGACGAACGATCTCATCCGCCGGGTCTGGGAACACCGCGAAAAACTCGCCGCCGGTTTTACGCACAAACACGACGTTCACAGATTGGTTTATTTCGAGCAATTCGACGATGTCGAAAATGCCATCCAACGGGAAAAGCGCCTGAAGAAATGGAAGCGCGACTGGAAGGTCAGCTTGATTGAAGAGAACAATCCGAATTGGGACGATCTGTTTGAACAGTTGATCTAAATCTGCGCCGCCGAACTGGCCACACGCACAGCCGTCGTCCCTGCGAACGCAGGGAACCAGTATCCCGCGCCGTCTCGTTCAAAACTGATCTCGCTGCATACTGGGTCGCCCGGTCAAGAGCCGGGCGATGACGCTGTACTCGGGGGAAGGATCAGTTCCACGCACGGCCGTCATCCCTGCGAACGCAGGGAACCAGTACGCCGCGCCTTTTCGTTCAAAACTAATCTCGCGGCATACTGGGTCGCCCGGTCAAGAGCCGGGCGATGACGCTGTACTTGTGGGAAGGATCAAAATCCACGCACGGCCGTCATCCCTGCGAACGCAGGGACCCAGTATCCCGCGCCGTCTCGTTCAAAACCGATCTCGCGGCATACTGGATCGCCCAATCGCGAGCGCCAAGATGCGCGCCTGCCGGGCGATGACGTCGTGCTCGGTCAGCCACCCACCCAACCCCGCCCACCTCACAAGCACCTGCTGCCCGTTGTTAGTGCTTGCTCCAGTTCCGCAGCAATGTTCTGCTTAAAAAAGCTGCTGGAGTTATCAATCTGTGTCGATCTTCGTCGCCCTGCACCACGTCACCCATTACACCTACGACCGCCCCGTCGATCTTGCCCCGCAAACCGTGCGGCTGCGGCCTGCGCCGCATACCCGCACGCCGATCCCGGCCTATTCGCTGAAGGTCACGCCCGCGAATCATTTCGTGAATTGGCAGCAGGACCCGCAGGGCAATTGGCTGGCGCGCTTCGTGTTTCCGGAGAAGGCGACCGAGTTCAAGATCGAGGTCGATTTCACCGCCGAGATGACGGTGATCAACCCGTTCGATTTCTTCGTCGAGCCCTATGCCGAAAAATTTCCGTTCGCGTACCCCGATGAGCTGAAGCTCGAACTCGAGCCCTATCTGCACACGGTGCCGGTCGAGCCGCGCTTTGCCGAATATCTCGCGCAAATTCCGCGCGAAGCCCCGAGCACGGTCAATTTTCTTGTCGATCTCAATGCGAAACTCCGCACCATCGTCAATTACATCATCCGCATGGAGCCGGGCATCCAGACGCCCGAACAGACGCTGACCAACGCGTCCGGCTCGTGCCGCGATTCGGCTTGGCTGTTGATTCAGGCGATGCGCCATCTCGGCCTCGCGGCGCGTTTCGTGTCGGGCTATCTGATCCAGTTGCGGCCCGACATCGATCCGCTGCAAGGCCCGCGCGAGGTCGAGAACGACTTCACCGATTTGCATGCCTGGGCCGAGGTCTACATTCCCGGCGCGGGCTGGATCGGCTTCGACGCGACGTCCGGCATGTTGACCGGCGAGGGCCACATCCCGGTGGCGGCGACGCCGCATTATGCGTCGGCGGCGCCGATCTCCGGCGCGGTTGGCTTCGCCAATGTCGAGTTCGGCTTCGAGATGAAGGTGACGCGGGTGCGCGAAGCCCCCCGCATCACCAAACCCTTCTCTGACGACTCATGGGGCCGGCTCGATGCGCTCGGCGAGCAGGTCGATGCGGATTTGAAAGCCCATGACGTGCGCCTGACGATGGGCGGCGAGCCGACCTTCGTGTCGATGGACGATCTCGAAGGCGCGGAGTGGAATATCTCCGCCGTCGGCCCGACCAAACGCGGCCTTGCCGATGATTTGATCCGGCGCTTGCGGACGCGCTTTGCGCCGGGCGGGCTCTTACATTTCGGGCAGGGCAAATGGTATCCGGGCGAGAGCCTGCCGCGCTGGGCGTTCGGACTGTATTGGCGCAAGGACGGCGTGCCGATTTGGAAGAACGACGACCTGATCGCAAAGATCGAGGGCCCTCGCACGACCGATATCGAAGGCGCGGAGAAGTTCGCGGAAACCGCCGCGCGGAAACTCGGCCTGCCGATGGATTACATCGTGCCGGCTTTCGAGGATCCGAGCCACTGGCTGCAAAAGGAAGCCGGCTTGCCGCCCAACGTCGATCCGGGCGATTCGAAGTTGACCGACCCGGAGGAACGCGCGCGCATGGCGCGGGTGTTCGATCAGGGGCTCAACGTGCCGAAGGGCTTCGTGCTGCCGATCCAGCGTTGGAATGCCGAGGCGAAGGAAGACCGCCGTTGGCGTTCGGAACGCTGGAAGCTACGCCGCGGCAATCTGTTTTTGACGCCGGGCGATTCGCCGCTCGGGTTGCGTTTGCCGATCGCGTCGCTGCCGCACATCGACGAAAAGGAATTCCCTTACATCGTCGAGCAGGATCCGATGGAGCCGCGCGACGCGTTGCCCGTCTATGAAGACGGCACCGCCCCGGAAGGCGTTGCGCCTCAACAAGTTCAGGAACAGACCGCCGCGCATTCCGGCCCGGTTCGCACCGCGATGTCGATCGAAATCCGCGACGGCATTTTGTGCGCCTTCATGCCGCCGGTCGAGAAACTCGAGGATTATCTCGAGCTGATCGCGGTGGTGGAATCGACCGCCGAAGAGATGCGGATGCAGGTTCATGTCGAGGGTTACCCGCCGCCGTTCGATCCGCGCATCGAGGTCATCAAGGTGACGCCCGATCCCGGCGTGATCGAGATCAACATCCATCCCGCCGCGACCTGGCGCGAGGCCGTGAACACCACGCTGTTTCTCTACGAGGACGCCGCGCATGTCCGGCTCGGTGCCAATCGTTTTCTGGTCGATGGCCGTCACACCGGCACCGGCGGCGGCAACCA
>JANMAN010000513.1:0-1535 GCA_031359885.1 Tardiphaga sp.
CGCCCGGGCACGTCGAGGTCGCGCGGCCATTCGGCGCCGCCGGCAAGCACCATCACGTCATAATCGTCGAGGATGCGCTCAACCGCGACGGTCACGCCAATCTCCATGCCGGTGCGGAAGATCACACCCTCGGCTTCCATCTGCGCGATGCGCCGGTCGATCAGCGCGCGGTCCATCTTGAAATCGGGAATACCGAAGCGCAGCAAGCCGCCGATCCGATCGGCTTTTTCGAACACGGTTGGCGCGTGGCCCAGGCGGGCCAGTTGCTGCGCGCAGGCGAGCCCGGCCGGGCCCGACCCGACCACGGCGACCCGGCGGCCGGTGCCGCGCGACGCGGTGGACGGGACGATCCATCCTTCCGTCCAGCCGCGGTCGACGATTTCGCACTCGATGGTCTTGATCGTCACCGACTCGTCGGTCAGCGCCAGCGTACACGCCGCCTCGCACGGCGCCGGGCAGACGCGGCCGGTGAATTCCGGAAAATTATTGGTCCGGTGGAGCCGCTCGCAGGCGGATTGCCAATCCTCGTCGCTGACCAGGCTATTCCAGTCCGGGATCAAATTGCCGACCGGACAGGCGGTGTGGCAGAACGGCACCCCGCAATCCATGCAGCGCCGCGCCTGTTCGGCCACTTCGGGCGCAGGCAGCGGGAGCATATATTCGTTCCAGTCACCGACGCGCTCGTCGATGGCGCGCGCACTTCGGTCGTGGCGCGGGATGGTGAGGAAGCCGACCGGGTCGATCATGCCGCTAGCTCCGGCTCGCGCACGACAGCTCGGTCGAGCGCGGCGCGATATTCGGTCGGCATGACAAGCACGAATTCCCCGACCACCGTGGCCCAATCGTCGAGCATTGCCGCAGCACGAACGCTGCCGGTCAGCGCGGCGTGGCTTTCGACCAAGTGACGCAGCATCTCGGCGTCCTCGATCGGCCCAAGCGTGACCGACGACCGGTTGCACGTGTCGGCCAAGCCTCCGTCGGGATCGTGCACCATCGCAACGCCGCCCGACATGCCGGCGGCGAAATTGCGGCCGACCTTGCCGAGCACGACAATTGTCCCGCCGGTCATATATTCGCAGCCATGATCGCCGATCGCCTCGACGACTGCGGTCGCGCCCGAATTGCGGACTGCAAACCGCTCGCCGGCTTGCCCCGCGAAGAACGCCTCGCCGCTGGTCGCGCCATACAGGCAGGTATTGCCGACGATGATGTTGGACGCGGCATCGCGCTGAACCCCGTCAGGAGGCCGGACGATGATGCGCCCGCCCGACAGGCCCTTGCCGACATAATCATTGGCGTCGCCGATCACGTCGAGCGTCACCCCTTCGATCAGGAAGGCGCCAAGGCTTTGCCCGGCCGAGCCCGTCAGTTGAACCTGCAGGCTGCCATCGGCCAGCCGATCACTTCCCATCCGGCGGACGAGTTCGCCCGACACGCCGGCCCCGACCGAACGGTCGTCGTTGCCGATCGCGAGATTGATCCGCGCCGGGAGCGACCCGCCGAGCGCTTCGATCAGCACCGCATCGATCCGCATC
>JANMAN010000526.1:0-2822 GCA_031359885.1 Tardiphaga sp.
GCCATCGATCCCAAGATATTCGAGAGCGCCAGAATGACGAGGCAGACGATCATCAGCCGCGCTTTGCCGAACATGTCAGCGGCAGCGCCCAGCACCGGCTGCACGATGGCGAAGGTAAAAGCGAAGCCCGCGGCCAGACCCGCCGCCGTCGCGATGCTGACGCCGAAATCCTCGGCGACATGCGGCAGCACGGGGTCGAGCGCCCGGCTCGACAGCGCAGCCGCGAACGTCGCCAATGCAATAATGTTGAGGATCGGCGGCACGCTAGAGCATGATCCCAAAAAGTGGACACCGGTTTTTGGACAAGATCATGCTCATTCAAAAATTAGATCGTAGCCTTAGCCAGCCTGTCGAATGCCATCAGGTTCTTCACCAGCGCCTCGAAGTCGCGCAACGGCACCATGTTGGGTCCGTCGGACGGCGCATGGTCGGGATCGGGATGCGTCTCGATGAACACGCCGGCGACCCCGACCGCGACGGCGGCGCGCGCCAGCACGGGCACGAATTCGCGCTCGCCGCCCGACGACGTTCCCTTGCCGCCGGGTTGTTGCACCGAATGCGTCGCGTCGAAAATCACGGGCGCGCCGGTGGTGCGCGCCATGATCGGCAATGCGCGCATGTCGGACACGAGCGTGTTGTAGCCGAATGACGCACCGCGCTCCGTGACCAGCACGTTCGCGTTGCCGCCGCCGGTGATCTTGGCGACGACGTTGGCCATGTCCCAAGGTGCGAGAAACTGACCCTTCTTGACGTTGACGATCTTGCCGGTCGCGGCGGCAGCCAGCAGCAAATCGGTTTGGCGGCACAAGAACGCCGGGATCTGCAAAATATCGACGGCCGTCGCGACCTCGGCACATTGAGCCGCGTCATGCACGTCGGTCAGCACCGGCAACCCGAGCGACTCGCGAATCTCAGCGAAAATAGGCAACGCTTTTTCAAGACCGATGCCGCGCTGGCCCGCTGCCGATGTGCGGTTGGCCTTGTCGAATGAGGTCTTGTAGACGAGCCCGATGCCGAGGCGCTGCGCGATCTCTTTCAAAGCGCCGGCGATTTCGAGGGCATGGGCGCGGCTTTCCAACTGGCACGGCCCGGCGATAATCGACAGCGGCAACGCATTGCCGAACTGGACTGATTTTGCAGAAACGACCGAGGCGGCAGAGACGGTCAATCGATCTTCCTTTGTAGGGTGGGTTGAGCCCTTGCGAAACCCACCGCCAATCTGTTGGTCAAAAGATGGGTTTCGCAATCGGCGCGAAGATCGCACCTCTGCTCAACCCATCCTACGAATTCGTCCTAGGCGATATCGACCTGCTCGAAAATCAGCGTCGCGCCGAACGCCGCCTGCGGCGGCACGGCGAGCACCGCGCCGTGTCGTTGCAGCGGAATGTCGCCTTCGCGCAAGACGGTCTCGACGATATCGAGATTTTCCACCGCGATCCGCAAACCGGCGATGACGCCGCCCTCGCCGGCCTGTGCGATGGCACCGTATCGCTCGCTGAAGGTCGCTGGCGTGATGACTTCGATTTCGCCGCGTGGCGTGCGCAACAGCACGTCATCGACGCGCGGCTCGCTATCGCCGATGCCGGCGAACGTCTTCAAGAATGCCGCATGTGCATCGGGTTTGTCCGCGACCAAAACGACGCCCGCGACCGCGTGGGCGCGGTTGCCGTGCTGCTGATAGGCCGTGCTCCAGAACGCTTCCGGATTGGCCTGCCGGCAGGTCGCGAACAGTGTCTGCGGCGACAGCGCATCGCGCGCAAAGGCCAAGGCAAAACCGACCGTCGCCGTCGAGCCGTCGGGCAATGTCGCCTGCCGTGAGAACGGCAATACGTCCGCGACACCGATGCCGGCTTGCTTGAAGTCGGCAACATCGGCCGCGCTGTCGTCACTCTCCAGCACGAGCATCGAGAAGCCGTCGCCGCGCGCGATCGCGTCCTGGTTCGGACGGCCGAAATGTTGCGACAAGCCGTCGTCGCCGAGCTTGTCAGGCTCGCCAACGGTCAACACCTCGATAAAAAATCCCGACAATTGCACGACGTGATTGTGCGTACCCCAGGGATGACGATTGCGCGCGCCGACTTGAAAACCGCAGCGGCGATAAAAATCTGCAGCGGCATCGAGATCGCCGACGGCGTGCACGATGTGGTCGAGGCCACGCGCCACTATTTCACCGACGAAAAAGCAGTCGGCACCAGCAATTGATTGACGATATTGCCGACGATCTGGCCGTCTTCCTCGGTTTTGGCGCGGGCCGCGATCCAATCCGGGTCGGTCTGAAACGCCGTCCATTTCTGTTCGCGTTCGGCGAGCGACTCCCATGCCAGCAAATAGGTCAGCTCCTGGTTGGACTCGCCGACCAACGTGGTGAAGAAGCCGGCCTGCCGGATGCCGTGCTTCTCCCACAGCTTCAAAGTGGTGGTCTCGAAGCGCTTGAGCAGCGCCGGAAGGCGGCCGGGCAAACAACGATAGACGCGAGTCTCATAGATCATGGGTGTTTCCTTCCGTTTCGCCAGACTTATACTCAGTCCAATCTGATGTGTCTTGTCATGCACCAGCAAGATTTCAACTGCTTGTACTATGCAAGCTGATTGTATATACGGAATGGGCGAATTCGATCCGAAAAAAGACACGGTCAACCAGCGGCAGCATGGAATTTCGCTCGACCGATGGACCGATCTTACAGTCGCAAGGACCGTAATCGACGATCGATTTGATTACGGTGAGGTCCGATATCGTTCATACGGCTGGATTGCGGGAAAGTCCTACTGCTTCGTTTTTACGATTAGGAACGGAGCATATCGGCCTATCAGCCTGCGCCGCGC
>JANMAN010000549.1:0-1760 GCA_031359885.1 Tardiphaga sp.
TCGATCCTCGCGGTCGCCCTGGTCAGCAACAGGCCGAACACCATGCCGAGCGCTGCTGAAATCAGCAGTGTCGGCCAGTAGGATTCATGGTTCCAGTGCCCGAGGACGCCGCGCTCGACGCGGACGATCGCGTGAATCGGATGGTGCGTGGAAACATGGGTAAAGCTGATGACATCCGTGAGCTCGCCACGCGGCTTTTGCGAGAACTGCCCGACTTCCAGACCGGTGTTCAGCTCCAGCAGGACTTCGCTGTGCCCGCGCAATTCCGTCGGCATGATGTCGAACAGATTGGAGTTGATGCCGAGGATGGCGACCAGCGAGTGTTTGTTGTCGACATCCCTGAGCACGCCAAGTGCGATCCCGTTGATCTGGTCGACCCGGAACAGCAGCACGCCCTTGTCCTGCGAGCGCAGCATGTCGGACCGCTCGGCCCATCCACTGTCGAACTCCAGCGTTTCGGAATAGGCCGAACAGATCACCGATCCGTCGCGATTGACGAGGCGGATGTCCTTGACCTGCGAGCGCTGGTAGACCTGAAGCCGGACCGCCTGCAGCGACGCCGGATCGCAATTGACCGGCCCGCGCCGGACGAGATCATCCAGGGTGGCGGTACCGAAAACCACCGCGACTTCGGACCTTCGCAGAGCGATTTCGGCCAGTTCCTCGAGTTGCCGCGATTGCTGCCCCTCGATGACCGCACGCGCAGCAAAATGCCCGCCGGTCACGAAAGCGATCAGGCTCGCCGTGACCATCGTTAGCTGGACAATGCTTGGAAGCCGCAATTTCATAAAACATCACGCCTGAACCAAAAGTAGTGCAGCTTAGACGGGAGGCGCTAACTTTCAGTTGAGACGCGAGGCTTTGCACGGCGGCCCGCACCAGTTACCAGTTGGTAACGATTTTGCCTTTGACGGCCGCCACGAAGCCGACCGCGCGGGCGAGTTCCAAACAAACGCCAAACCGGCCTATACTTGTCCGGACTCGATGCGGCCGGAGCCAGCATAAGGAGACTTTCGTGACGGGAACTGCGACGGCACAGGCCTATGAGCCGCGCTACATCAGGCTCGACCCCAGGGACAATGTTGCGATCGTGGTCAACGATCTCGGGCTGCCTGCCAAGAGCCGTTTCGCCTGCGGACTCGAGCTGCGCAATTTCGTGCCACAGGGCCACAAGGTGGCGCTGTCAGACATTGCACAGGGCGCGCCGATCCGCCGCTACAACGAGGTGATCGGCACCGCCGCGCGGCCAATCCTGGCCGGCGAATGGGTGGACGAGGCGCGCATTGACATGCCGACGCCGCCCGAACTCGACAAGCTCGAACTCGCCACCGCCGTCCCGGCCCCACAGGCCCCGCTCGAGGGCTACACTTTCGAGGGTTTTCGTAACCCCGACGGTTCGGTGGGCACCAAGAATGTGCTGGCGATCTCGACCAGCGTGCAATGCGTCGCCGGCACGCTGCAGTTCGCGATCAAACGCATCAAGGCGGAGCTACTTCCCAAATATCCCCAAGTCGACGACGTCGTTGGCCTCACGCATAATTACGGCTGCGGCGTCGCGATCAATGCGCCGCTGGCGATCGTGCCGATACGGACGCTGCAGAACCTGGCGCTGAACCCGAATTTCGGCGGCGAAGTCATGGTCGTCGGCCTCGGTTGCGAGAAGCTCGTTCCCGAGCGGCTGCTGCCGGAAGGGACAGACAGCAGCGTCGTGCGGATGCAGGATGAGGCGTTCGACGGTTTCGGCGCCATCGTCGACGCTA
>JANMAN010000572.1:0-4057 GCA_031359885.1 Tardiphaga sp.
CCCGCAAGGGGGGAGGGAGCAGTCAGCGGATGGCTCTAATGCCCACGTTCCACTTCGATCTCGTTTCGCCTGAAAAACTTGCCTTCTCCGGCGAGGTCGATCAGGTCGATATCCCCGGCGTCGAGGGTGATTTCGGCGTGATGGCCGGTCATGCGCCGGTCGTGGCATCCATCCGTCCGGGAATCATGACGGTGACCGTCGGCGGCACGAAACAAATGATCATTGTGCTCGGTGGCCTCGCCGAGGTGTCGGAGAAGGGTCTTACCGTGCTCGCCGACGTCGCGACGTCGGTCGATGAACTCGACAAGTCGGCTTTTGCAGCCGAGATCGGCGAGATGGAAGCCAAGCTCGCCGAGCACGAAGGCTCGGCGCTCGATCGCTACATCGAGCGGCTCGATCATTTCAAGACGATCCAGCAGCAGGTCACGAACTCGACCGCGATGCATTGACGCGTTCGGGTCGGCGGTGCGCAGCGCTCACAAACGAGCAAATCTCGCAAACTCTTTCGCCACCGCGCGATAGATGTCGCGCCGAAACGGCACCACCAGATCAGCGACGCGATCGAGCCGTTCCCAGCGCCATGCATCGAACTCGGTCGGTTGTCCGTTGCGCTCTGTGAGCGGATCGACGTCGGTATCGTCGCCGGTAAAGCGCAATGCGAACCACGTTTGACGTTGACCGCGAAATTGCGAGAAGCGATGCGGCGGCCCGTCATAGGCCGGAAATTCGTAGGTTATCGACGCCGTCTCGCCGAGATAATCGGCGGATGTGATTCCGGTCTCTTCCCATAGTTCGCGCATCACCGCGTCGCGCGGATTTTCATGCGCGTCGATGCCGCCTTGCGGCATCTGCCATTCGAGGCCGGGCAAAATGACTTCGGGGCCATCGTCCTTGTAACGTCGCGCGATCAGCACGCGGCCGTCAGCGTTGAACAACGCGATGCCGACATTGGGGCGGTAGGGTTTTGTCACCGCCATCTCCTCCCGTCATTGCGAGGAGCAGGCCGTTTTCTCATCTTTGAGAAACGGCTTGCGACGAAGCAATCCAGTTCTTCTTTCACGAAGAAAAGACTGAATTGCTTCGCTTGCGACAAGGTCGGCGAGAGCCGACATTGTCGCGCACGCGCAATAACGGCTGTGCAAATATTCACGCCCCTGCCAGCGCAGTAAATTCCTTCACGACGCGCTCATAGACCGGCCGCTTGAACGGCACGATCAAGCCTGGGAGATTTTTCATCGGCTCCCAGCGCCACGCGATGAATTCGGCTTTGTGGCCGCCGGGCGGATGCGTCACGTTGATCTCGGTATCGTTGCCGGTGAAACGCACGGCAAACCATTTTTGCCGCTGACCGCGATAGCGACCCTTCCATGCGCGACCGGCAACGGTGCGCGGAATGTCGTAGATCAGCCAGTCCGGCACTTCGCCCAACTTCTCGACCGAACGCACGCTGGTCTCTTCGTAGAGTTCGCGCTTCGCCGCTTCCCACGTGTCTTCGCCGGGATCGACGCCGCCCTGCGGCATCTGCCAGACATGGGTGTCGTCGACATGTTCGATGCCGCCGGCGCGGCGGCCGATGAAGACCAGCCCCGCCGCGTTGATCAGCATCATGCCGACGCAGGTGCGATAGGGCAGGTCGTCGTAACGCGCCATTCCGTCAAAGCCTCTTCATATTCGTTCGAGCGTTCGCGATGAACTAGCTCGATTTTGATTTCAACATCGCCGTTGTCAATGGTGCGAGCAGGATGCCCCGGCTCTCGAGCTGTTTCGCCCAGGCAGCGATGCGCTCGATCGATATCGGCAAGGCCGACGCCGTCCCGATCGCGGTGCCGCGTTCGCGCGCCTGGCTTTCGAGTTTCGCCAAGGCGCGGTCGATTTCAACCGAGGTCGGTACCGCGTCGATCGCGGCATCCGCTCGCGCGAACGGCATTGCAGCACTTTCGGCCAGCGAACCGGCAACGCTGCGCTGCGACGCGCCGTCGTCGAGAAACGCCAGGCCACGTTTCGCCGCGTCGCGGATCGTCGGCTGCATCGCCGGTTCGGTTGCGATGAACTTCGCGCCCATGAAATTAGCGATCCCGACATAGCCTTGAATGCGGCTCATGTGCCACGCCAGCCGATCGGCATTCTCCTCGGGCGTCAGCGTCGTGAGAAGCGTCTGCGGGCCGGGATCATTGTCAGGATAATCGAACGGCTCCATCGGAATCTGCAACAACACCTCATGGCGCTGCGCCCGTGCGCGCTCGACAAGTTTCGCGGGCTCGGCACCGTAGGGCGTGAAGGCTAGCGTCACCGCGCCCGGCAGCTTCATGATGGCGTCGGTGGTTTTCGCCGCGCCGACGCCAAGGCCGCCGACGACGATGGCGACGACGGGCATCTTCGCGGCTTTGGCGCGCAACGCGTCGCTGGTTTCGGCGTAGGCATTGAACGGCTTCAGCGTGCCGGCTGCGATCGGGATCATGCCGTGGCGGGATTTTTCCAGCAGCTTCGGATCGCCGCCGGTTACGGCTGGCCCCGCGCCAGTGTCGGATGCATCGCTGCCGCCGACGATGACATCCCGCCGCGTGCCGCTGGAGCCGTCGATGATCGTAACGGTCCTCTGGCCCGCGGCAGCTATGGAAGGTTCCGCCGCCTTTTTGACAGGCGAGGTCGTGTCGCCAGTCTGTTTTGTAACCGGTGTCGTGGCCGTGGACGGCTGATTGATCGCGACCCGCATGATCGGTTCGCCGCCGAGCGGATTGTCGACGAACAGCGCGACGCCCACGAACCCTAGCAGTACGGTGCCAAGCACGAACGCCGTTACTTGAAGTCCGGAGAACGGCAGCCGAAAGCGGCGCTTGCGCGTGGTTTTCTGTCCGAGCGGGGTGCTGAGATCGTCCGCCGTCACTGCCAGTCACACTCCGAATCAGCCGTGGAAATACTATCACGGGATGCATCGGCAGCGTGCCACCTCTGCCACTCATGGCAAGAGGCTGGATTCATCTTCGCTGCAGCAAAAAGGGCGGCCCGAAGGCCGCCCTGATGTCCAATCCGAAATGAGAAGGCGCTTAATTCGCGGCCTTGCCGGCCGGCTTGTCGATCTGCGCCTTGTCGCCGGTCTGCCCGACCGGGTTCGGCTTGATGCCCTTAAGCAGGTCGGCAGCCATTTTCAAAGCCTTGTCGTCCTTGGCGTCCGGCGGCACGTAGGATTGCGAGCCGGTCTTCTCGTCGCCGTCGTTCTTCAAATGGCCGCGCAGCGAGGCTTCACCCTTGGTATCGGTGCGCGACTTCAGCTCGTCGGGAACGTCCTGCAACACCTCGATGTCGGGGACGATGCCCTTGGCCTGGATCGACTTGCCCGACGGCGTGAAATAGCGCGCCGTGGTGAGCCGCAACGCGCCGTTGCCGGAGCCGAGCGGGATGATGGTCTGCACCGAGCCCTTGCCGAACGAACGCGTGCCGATGACGGTCGCGCGCTTGTGGTCCTGCAACGCGCCGGCGACGATTTCTGACGCCGAGGCCGAGCCGCCGTTGATGAGCACCATCACCGGCTTGCCCTTGGTAAGGTCGCCGGAGCGTGCCACCCGCCGCTGAGTTTCCTCGGCGTTGCGGCCACGCGTCGAGACGATCTCGCCGCGCTCAAGGAACGCGTCCGATACGGTCACGGCCTCTTCCAGCAGACCGCCCGGATTGTTGCGCATGTCGATAATGAAGCCCTTGATTTTGTCGGGGCCGATTTGCGTGGTCAGCGCAGCGATCTCGCGCTTCAGGCCTTCTGTGGTCTGCTCGTTGAACGTGGTCACGCGGATGTAGGCGATGTCGTCGGATTCGACGCGCGCGCGCACCGAACGAACGCGAATGTTGTCGCGCACCAGCGACACGTCGATCGGATTGTCCTGGCCCTTGCGAATGATCTTGAGCCGGATCTTGGTGTTGACCGGGCCGCGCATCTTCTCGACGGCCTGGTTCAAAGTCAGGCCCTGCACCGCTTCGTCGTCGAGGGTCGAGATGATGTCATTGGCCATGATGCCGGCTTTTGAGGCCGGGGTGTCGTCGATCGGGGACACGACCTTGATGAGGC
>JANMAN010000612.1:0-2159 GCA_031359885.1 Tardiphaga sp.
CGCCGACCTCGAACAGCCTGTGTTCGCTTGGAAATGATACGTCGCGCGAAAACTGGCATCAGACCCGGGACCGTTGCGAAGGCAGCATCTGTAACGGTCCCGGCTCTGCGGTGCGGCATCCTCCGGCTACGCCGGAAGGACGCCGCTCCGCGTCCGGGACAAGTCTGGATGAGATGAGATTTCGACCCGTCTCTTAATCTTAACCGACCGACAACGTCGCCCGGCTAGGCTGGGCGCATGTCACATTCAATCATCCGCCTCGGCTTCGTTTCGTTTGCGCTGCTGTCCGCCGCGCCGGCTTTTGCCTGGGACGCCCGCGCGCTTCCCGACACGGTGGCCAATGCGATGGCGCAATCGTCCGATTACAGCCAACGCCTCGCCGAGTATCAGCAGGCGCGCGCAGCGTTCGACGAAGACGCGGAAGCCTATTGGAGCGCGGTCAGCGAAAAGCGCCGCATGCGCATCGCCAAGCGTCGCGAGCGCGTCGCGATCTCGGTCAACGATTACGTGTTGGAGCAGCCGCCACTCTATGCCGGCCCGCCACGGCCGCGCGATCCCAATCCGGTCGAGCCGGACGGCGTCGCACGGCCGCGCAAACCGTTGCCTGTGATGGCAGACTTCCTGCGCGCGGCATCGGAGCAGTTTCAGTTCTCGCCGCAACGTGTCAGCGAAGCCGAATTCAAACGCGCATACGCCCGCGCGGCTCTATCGGCCGGGCTGACGCGCGAGCAGGCGGTGCGGGTCTATTCGTTCGAGACCGGCGGCAACGGCAATCACGATCTGCAATCCGGGCTCAATCCGTCGAAGCCGGGGTCGCGCGCGATCTCGACGGCGGTCGGCTACAATCAATTGCTCACCGCCAACAGCATCACATTGGTCGCCGAACAGGGTCCGGACATTCTCAAGGAATTAAACGACAAGGCCGCGCGGATGAGCGGCCCGCAACGAAGCGCACTCGAGCGCAAGATCGCGGTGATGAAGCGGATGCTCGCGGTGGTCCGCAGCGTGCCGGCCTCCTGGAGCGCCTATGAGAAACTCGGCCAGACGCCGCAAGGTTGGGGCATTCACGCGCTGGTGCTCGACATCGACATCGGCCCGCTGCTGCAAACCCATAAGCTCGTGACCTCGGTCGCCTTCGCGCGGGCCAAGGGCTATCAGCGCCCGCTGACCGCCGCCGAACTCGAAATGATGAACCTCACCGGCGACGGCAACGGCTTCGACATGGTGTCGATGCCGCAAGCGATGCGCGAGCAGGTGCCGACCGCGAATTTCTTCCAGCGCAGCGGATACGAACGCAACCCGGTCGCGATCCGTCACAACACGGTTGCCAAATTGCTGGCGATCACCGACTCGCGGATGGACGCCAATAGCGCGTTGCCCGGCGCGCGCGAACTGGCGGCGGCGTTTTAAGGACCCGGTCCGCGCGGCAGCAAGGCGTTTTGGCTGGCGTCGCAGCCAATGTCCCGGTATGGCGGATGGAAAAGGGTCATCCAGCCATGCACAGCAAAGCCGACACGAGCCCCGTTTCCGAAGCGGCCAAGCCTCTCGATCCGCTGCGCTACCCTTGGGAGGCGCATCCCGGCCCGGATCAGGTCGTCGAGGTGAAGCCCGGCGTGCTCTGGCTGCGGTTGAAGCTGCCGTTCCGCCTCAACCATGTGAACATCTATCTGCTGGAAGACGGCGACGGCTGGGCCGTGATCGATACGGGCTTCGGCAATGACGAGACCATCGCGGCATGGACCGCGTTATTCGACGGCCCGCTGAAGGGCAAAAACATCAGCCGCGTCATCATCACCCACGCGCATCCCGACCATATCGGCCAGGCCGGCTGGTTCGTCGAGCGCTTCAACTGCGCGTACTACATCAGCCAGATCGAATTTCTGCAGGGCATCTATCATCGCAATCGCCGCACCGAAGAAGGCGTCATCAACACGCGCGACTTCTATCGCCGGCACGGCATGGACGAGGCGATCACCGAGCAACTGCTCGGCCGCGGACAGGATTATTTGAAGAAGACCGCGCCGCTGCCGGCGGCGTATCGCCGGCTGTCGAACGGCCAGGACATCACCATCGGCAAACGGACGTTTCGCATCATCACCGGGTCAGGGCATTCGCCGGATCAGGTGACGATGGTTTGCGAGGCCGACAAGATCTATCTG
>JANMAN010000401.1:0-6925 GCA_031359885.1 Tardiphaga sp.
CATACAAAGAGTCGCTGTTGAGGTTGTTGCGGTTGGCCCTCAATCACCAGTCCGCTAAAGTCGAACCCACCTTAAGGCCCTGGAAACAGGGCCTTTTTTCTTTTGACCCACGCACTATCCCGACCCGAGTTCGATCAAAACAGCGCGTACTGATTCGGGTTCTTCGGGCTCTGTTCGCGTTTTCGTCCACGGTAGGTCCGGATGTTTTCATACTGCTTGTCCGTGATCGCGATGATGTGGACCTTGCCGGATGCCGGCATCGCCCGCTCGATCTTGCGTTCGGTCGCTTCGGCCTGCTCCTTGCCGGCACAAAATCGAAGATAGACCGAGAATTGCGTCATCTCAAAGCCGAGATCGAGCAGGCTCAACCGAAAGCCGGAGGCAGCCTTGCGCTCCTTCTTCGTGCCCACGGGCAGATCGAACAGAACCACGAGCCACATGATGCGATAGCCTGACAGCGCCGGCGGCGATCCGTTTCCGGCGGCCGCCATCAATCAAAATCCCAACGGCAGGCCGGGCTTCGGCAGCACAAGTCGATCGGCCTCTCCGGAATACGCCTTGGCCAGCGAGCCGGCGAGGCGCTCCAGACAGGTCATGACTGGGCTCAAGCCTTCGTCCGCGGACAGATCGACGATCATCACGCGCGCCAATGCGGCTTTGGCGTCGGGCGTAACGTCGAGGACGCCGTCGTTTTTCAGCCGATGCACTTCGCGATCGACGGTCGGCCGGAACGGCTCCATCAGATCGTCCACCAACACCATCGCGTTGCCGCGATTCGAATGCATCAGACCGAGGCTCGGATGCAGGCCCGCGGCCATCACCGCGCGGGCGGTGGCGGCGCGCAGGATCGCGTAGCCGTAATTGAGCAGGCCGTTGAGCCCGCCGCCGTCTTGATCGCGGCGGAAGTCGCGCCCGAGCAGCAAAGGCCAATAACGCCGGGCGGCCTCGGCCTCGACATTGTCCGGGTCGCCGGCGCGGACCTTGCGCGCGAGCAGCCGAAAGCCGCCGGCTTCGGCGCCGACGGCCGCGAGCGTGGCACCTTGGGCGAGGATTTTCGCCTGCACGATCTGCTGCCAAAGTCGCTTCTTGAGAGGCGCGGATGCCGCCGCCTGATCGCCCATGCGGCCGGATTGCGCGTGGTGGCCATCGACCGGCCAGACCACGGCGGCCGGGCGATGGTTGGGTCCGCAGAGGACGACTGGCACGCCACGCGTGGCGAGGCTGACCAGCAGATTGTTCGAATAAGTGAGGCCGTGCGCATTGGCGACGACGGCGGCGAGATCGTCGAGCGGCACGCGGCCGAGTTCGCTGCCCTTCTCGGCGACGGTCATGAAGCCGCGATCGATCGCGAGGTGCCGCCCGTCGGTTGCGATTTCGATCACGCGGCCGACCATCGCCGTTCACCTCCTGCGGATGCAATCTCCGCGAGAGACCAGTATGTAACCGCAACTTGATGCACGCAATGCGTGCGTTAAGACAGGGTTAACGCGGCTGAATGCGCCAGACCCGGCCGAGCTCGTCAACGCGAACGGGGACCGCGTTGAGTTTATTCAACGTGCCGTAGGACGCCATCAGCCAGCGGAACGGATCGATCTCGTTGTCGGTCGCATGGCGCTTGTCGAGATTGCCGGTCTCGTTGTGATCGGCAAGCTTGAAACGCCCAGCGGCGGCATCCAGCCGATGCACCACCATGATGCGTTCGCGACCGTCATGGTCGAGGCGGATCAGGTCGCCTTTGTGAATGCGCATCGTCAGTGTTGCGTTTACATGGGTCGTGCGCCAGCGCGTCGCGTGTGGCACTTGTGGGCCGGCGTTCTTTTTGTTGGCGTCGAAGCGGCGAACCGCCTCGCCTTCCCATTTGCCGTCGGCCGTCTCGAAAACCTCGACGCAGAAATTCTCGCCGGCGCTATAGGCCTTGTAGGGCAGGCCCGTGCGCCGATCCGCGACGGGCACGAGATATTCGGGCTTTTCCTTTTTCAGGATGCGAACGTGGCGCAGGCCGTGTTTGATGTGCGGACGATCCGGGTCCGGCTGCTGCAACTGGCGCAGCGCGACGTCGAGCGCGAGGCCCTTTTTCTTTTCGGCATCGACGTGTTCACGCACCGATTTTCGCAACGCGAGATCACGAATGCGATCGATCTCGTTGTCGTTCAGCGCTTCGATCGCCTTGCGATAGACGAGGTTGCCGTCTTCCGGCTTTTCGTTGCTGGCCTCTGCACGTGGCGTGACGAATCCATACGCACTGTCCTCGTGCAACTGGCCTTCGATGCCGTGATCGGGCTTGTGCGAGACCACCATCTTGGTGAGCGCGACCTTGAGATCGTCGCGCATCGTCGCCCATGGCGGATCGATGACGAATTTCTCGCGCTCCTCGTCATAGGCGTTGGCCATCTTCCACAGCAGCGAACGATCGGTCAGCGCCGTGACGAGCCCGTCGATCGCATGATGGCGGTGGTCGGCGCGATTTTTGACGCCCGAGAATTCCATGTCGTCCGTCGCGGCCAGGTATTCTTCGGCACGATGCGACTCGCCGCCGTAATTGTGGTCCGGCAGCAGCGCGTTCAGCCCCCATTTGCCGCGCAGCAGGCTGGTGAGGCGGCCGGGCACGACCCAAATCTGATTGGGGTCGGTGATCGCGCCGAGATATTGCTTGGCGAGCCGCGCCAGCCAGCCGGTCTCGTTGAGCTGACGCGCCAGAAAGCCGCCGCGCTTGTCGAATTCCTCGCGCGCGTTCGTGTCGAAGCGCCAGCGTTTGTTGCGCGGCAGGCCGGCGGCGCGCGCCGAGATCGCCTCCCAATCATAACGATGACCCTGCAATGATGGGCCGGAGCCGAACGCTTCGAACGGCGTCATCTTGCGTTTGTGCCGGTTCGCAAAGCGCATGCAGATAATCTTGTTGGCGGCGCTGTCGTCGAGCGTCATCGCCACCGGCAGGATGTGATCGATGTCGACCTCGTCGGACAGCAGCCGTTCGATGCTGATCTGTTCACCGGTGTAAACGCATTTGCGATCGACGATGTCTCGCGAAAGTTCTTCCCACAGCCGCATCTTCAACAGATTGCGCGGATTGGCGGGACGGCCGAACGTCGCCAGCTCCGCAGAACGAGCTTTGTTCTTTTCCTGATTCTTGCGCTGGTCACGCTGGATTTCGGTTTTCTGTTTTTCGGAGAGCTTCAGCGCGCGGGTGAACTCGATCGAGATTTCTTCGGGCGGACCGTAATTGCGGATCAGCTCGTTGGTCAGGCGCCGCAATTGGCCGAGTCCGATATGGACTGTGGGATTCGGAAACTGGCCGTATTTTTTTTCTTTTTTGTCGCGCGCGTCGCCGGAGCCGACGACATCGTCCTGCATCCATTTTCCGTAATAGGGCAGGGTGTCGAGTTGTTCGCCCGTCCCGAGTTGGGAGTGGTGATAGCCCGCGCGTTTGGCGGCGATGTGATAGCTCGCGCCGGACGTGCCGTCGTCGTCGAATTCGTCCTGCATGATCGGCAGGATCTTTTTGATCGCGCGCAGGCCGAGCTTGCAATGGCTGTCCGGCAGCGTCGTGTTGGCGACGCGCGCGGCAGCGGCGGCATCGAGCGCGCAGTTTGTCTCGAGCCACGCGATCAGCTCGTCTTCGTTTTCGGTCTCTTCAAGTTTTTGAACGATCTCGATCTGGCGTTCCAATTCGAGGCCGCGCCAGACTTTAGCAAAGCCTTTTTTATCCGACAGCCGCGCAGCGGTCTGGTCGCCGTCGAGCTTCTCGCGACGATCGGATTCCAGATTGAACTTCGCTTCGGGAGACAATTTGAACATCGACCGCAGCTTGTCGAACGACACGTCCTTGCTGCCGAGCAGCGCGGTCACAACGAGATCGCTTTGGTCTTTCGTGAGCTTGCGCGAGCCTTTGCCGGTTTCACGGATTTCGAGATTGCGGGCTTCCTGCAAAATGCGGAAGCGCTGCGCGAGCGGATGCGACCATGGCGCGCGGTAGCCCTCGGGGTCTTCTTTCATCGGCCGCGTCGCGGGATCGAGCGTGCATTTGCCGACGATCGCGGGTTTCAACGGACGCTGGAAGAAGATGATCCGATGAATGTCGTCGCGCGCGGCCGGCGTCATGGCGGGGTGATGCGCCGCTTGCGTCTCCCAGATCGCCGCAAACTCTGCCTTCAGCATGTCGCGCGTCGGGTAGAAATCGTATGACGCCTTTGCGCCGGTGATGACGGCGCGGGCGCGCACGCCTTCGGGCGCCTGCTGGGGTGGCAGCACGTCGTCGCCGTAGAGCCGCTTGCGGATTTTGGCCCAGACTTTCTTGCGCGCATTGCCGGTCAAATGATCCTTGCCGAGCCTGATCAGTTCGGCGCGGATCGCGGTCTGTCGCTCCTCGTAAGGTTGCGACAGATGCCTGTCGGCGAGAAAAACGCCGAGCGTTGCCGCACCTTCCTCTGTCATCGCGGCATCGAGACGCGACGCCGCCTGCTTGATCGCGCCGTCCTCGCTTTCCTTGCCGTCGGTCTTGCGATTGGACTGGAAGCCGCGCCGCTGGTTGAGGTGAAACAACGCGCGGCCGACATGATGCGCGGGCAGGGCGTCTTTGATCGCGGCCTTGCGCAGCGCATAGGGATCGAGCTTCTCCAGCGCTGTGCGCGCGGCTGCCTCAGCCGGCATCAGGCCGTGCGCGATCAGTGCCGCCATTAGATCCGTGCGGCGCTGGACGAAGCGGTCGCGCCGCTTGCGCGCGCCGCGTGCCATCCGGCGATCGACGGCGTTGGAGGCCTTGCTCTGCGGATCGCGGCCGTCCGGGAAAATGCGAACGCCGCCGGGACCGAGCTTGATCGGCTCGAAGCGGTCGCCTTTCTTTTCGAGATCGACGACGAACCAGCCGAGTGAGTTTGAGCCGAGGTCCAGTCCCAGGCGATAAGGCTTCTTCGTCCTGTCGAGCATGCTTCCCCCGATCGTCGGGGAATCGCGGTTTGAGCCGCTTGAACCCTTGACGATCGTATCTAACCATTGCACAATCCCTGCGTGCAATAGCCGTTATCGTAAGACTTCGCCTGTTTTAGCGGACTGGTGATTGAGGGCCTCCCGTTAACAAGTTATGCACAAAATGGGGCTCCCTTCGGGGAGCCCCTTCCATTTGGATGGCGCAAAGCCCCTTGGCCCGCGTGTTTGACGCGGAAAATGCCCAGCATTCCCTGATTCCGCTCCCGCATCGCAGCAAATTCTGGCTTTTCCGGCGGAAAGCGCCTAAAGCAGCCGCAGATCATCGCATCGTCGTCCTGCCGTGCCGCCGCGCCGCTTCTGTGGCGCGTATCCCGCAGGGCAACTTCCCTTTTTGCCCGCTTTGCCGCATCGCGCGTCTCGCCGACGGCAAATCGACAAATTGACAAGCATCGATAAGAATCGAGAAAACCAGTGACATTCCTCAACGCCCCTCTGCCGCTCGCCCGCGCTCTGGCCGAGAAGGATTACGCCGAACCGACGCCGGTGCAGGCCGCCGTGTCGGCCGATGATGCCATCGGCCGCGATTTGCTCGTGTCGGCGCAGACCGGCTCCGGCAAAACCGTGGCTTACGGACTGGCCATCGCCGCCGAACTGCTCGGCGATGCCGAACGGCTGCCGCGCGCCTCGACGCCGCTGGCGCTGATCGTCGCGCCGACGCGCGAATTGGCGCTGCAAGTGCATCGCGAACTGACCTGGCTGTATCAACACGCCGGCGCGCGTGTCGTCTCCTGCGTCGGCGGTATGGACCCGCGCAAGGAAATGCGCGAACTCGCCGACGGCGCGCATATCGTGGTCGGCACGCCTGGCCGGCTTTGCGACCATCTGCGGCGCAATCGGCTCGATGTCTCGGCGCTGAAAGCCGTGGTGCTCGACGAGGCCGACGAGATGCTCGATCTCGGCTTCCGCGAGGACATGGAGATCATCCTCAAGACCACGCCGGAGACGCGGCGAACGCTGTTGTTCTCGGCAACGCTGCCGCGCGGCATCGTCAATCTCGCCAAGCAGTTTCAGCGCAATGCGTTTCGCGTCGATGTCGCCGGCGACGAAGGCGGCCATGCCGATATCGACTATCGCGCGATCCGCATCGCAGCGCAGGATTCCGAACACGCCGTCGTCAACGTTCTCAGGTTTTACGAATCGCCGAGCGCGATCGTGTTTTGCAACACGCGCAACGCGGTGAAACATCTGCAGGCGATCCTGCTGGAGCGCGGCTTCTCGGTGGTCGCGCTGTCGGGCGAGCTGACGCAAAACGAACGCACGACGGCGCTGCAATCGTTGCGCGACGGCCGCGCGCGGGTGTGCGTGGCGACGGACGTCGCAGCACGCGGCATCGATCTGCCGAACCTCGGCCTCGTCATTCATGCGGATTTGCCGAACGATTCCGAAGTGATGCAGCATCGCTCGGGCCGCACCGGGCGTGCCGGCCGCAAGGGCGTCAGCGTTTTGCTCGTGCCGCCGGCGCGGCGTCGTCGCGCCGAGACTCTGCTGCGCGATGCCGAGATCGATGCGAACTGGGGCGTCGCCCCATCGGTCGATGAAATTCGCCAGCTCGATCAGCAGCGCATGATGAAAGACGTGCTGTTCACCGAAGAACCGACCGAGGACGATCTGACATTGGCCCGCGCGCTGCTCGCCGAGCGTTCGGCCGAAGAGATCGCGTCGGCGCTGGCGCGGCTCTACCGCGCGCGGTTGCCGGCGCCGGAAGATTTGCTCGATCCGGGTGCGCGTCCCGCGCCGGGCGCGCAGTCGTCGCGCCCGCTGCGCGAGCGTGAATCCGCCGGCCGGATGCACGATCGCCGCGACAACGAGGCCGGCGCACCGCGCGCCTCGAAAGGCAAATCGCGCGACGCGATGGCGGGCGGCGTGTGGTTCCGCGCCGCGATCGGCCGGCGCAAGAATGCCGAAGCACGCTGGCTGCTGCCGATGATCTGCCGCCGCGGCG
>JANMAN010000685.1:0-2610 GCA_031359885.1 Tardiphaga sp.
CCCGACCCCTCCCCACCGCAAAAGCGGGGGGAGGGGAGAAAACGGCCGCACGTGCGTCTCCCCTCCCCCCATTCTTCATGGTGGGGAGGGGTCGGGGGTGGGGGGCGAGCTTCCGAACACCAAAAAGGATCAGGAGCGGACACGCGTCATCGTCCGCCCGGACGACTTTCGCATCGCGCGCTTTAAGCAGCGCAGCGAGACCGCGACGATCTTCGTCGTCGATGCCTCAGGCTCGGCCGCGTTGCATCGCCTCGCCGAAGCCAAGGGCGCGGTCGAATTGCTGCTGGCGGATTGCTACATCCGCCGCGATCAGGTCGCGTTGATCGCGTTCCGCGGGACGATCGCCGAAATCCTGTTGCCGCCGACGCGGTCGCTGACGCGCGCCAAACGCAGCCTCGCAGGTTTGCCCGGCGGCGGCGGCACGCCGCTCGCGGCCGGGCTCGATGCGGCGTTTGTGCTGGCGGATTCGATCAAGCGGAAAGGCCAGACGCCGAGCGTGATCGTGCTCACCGATGGCCGTGCCAACATCGCGCGTGACGGCGCGCCGGGTCGGCCGCGCGCCGAACAAGATGCGACGTCCGCCGCGCGCGCCTTGCAGGCGGCCGGCATCGCCTCGGTGCTGGTCGATACGTCGCAGCGGCCGGGTCCGTCCGGCGCGCAACTCGCCAAGGATATGGGCGCGCGCTATTTACCGCTGCCGCATGCGGATGCGGGGATGTTGGCGAAGGCCGTGAAAGCGGTGGTGGGGTAGTTTGAGCCAACCGTCATGGCCGGGCGAGCGCACTCTTCGCGCGATGACCCGGCCATCCATCCAAAAATATTTTTCAAAGATTGATGGATCACCGGGTCAAGCCCGGTGACGACAGTCAACAGCGTTGACGCGCAGTGCGCCCTTGCCCGGCCATGACGAACTCTCAGTCGGCAACCGCCGTCTACCCCGCATACGCCCTGACGCGCTTCACCATCTGCTCGACATGCGCGATCGGGGTTTCCGGCTGGATGCCATGGCCGAGGTTGAAGATCAGCCGCCCGTCCGCGAAGTTCTGCAACACGTCGTCGACCGCGCGGTCCAGCGCCGCTCCGCCGGCGATCAGCACCAGCGGATCGAGATTGCCCTGAACGGCGACCTTGCTCTGCACTTGCGTGCGGATCAGCGTCGGCTCCGCCGCCCAATCGATGCTGACGCCGTCGACGCCGGTCGCCTCCACATAATGCGGCAGCAGCGCGCCGGCCCCGCGCGGGAAGCCGATGATCTTGGCATCCGGCACGACAGCGCGGACGCCGTCGATGATGCGCTTCGTCGGCTTCACCGACCATTGCTCGAATTCGCGCGGCGGCAGGACGCCGGCCCAGGTGTCGAAAATTTGCAGCACGTCCGCGCCGGCTTTTAACTGGCCGAGCAGATACTGGATCGAGTTCTCGACGATGGCATCGACGATCTTTTGAAACGCGTCGGGATGGCGATAGGCCAGCATCCGCGCCGGGGCCTGATCCGGAGTGCCTTGGCCCGCGACCATGTAGGTCGCGACCGTCCACGGCGCGCCGCAGAAACCGATCAGCGCGATCTTTGGGTCGAGCTGCGCGCGGACGCGGCGTAGCGCTTCGAACACGGGCTCGAGCTTCGACATGTCGGCTGTCGGCGACAGCGTCGCGACCTTTTCCGGCGTATCCAGCGGATCGAGACGCGGACCCTCGCCGACTTCGAACCGAACGGAACGCCCGAGTGCGTAGGGGATTACCAGAATGTCCGAAAAGATGATCGCGGCGTCAAAGTTGAAGCGCCGGATCGGTTGCAGCGTGACTTCGGCAGCGAAATCCGGATTGAAGCAGAGATCGAGGAAGCCGCCGGCTTTGGCGCGGACCTCGCGATATTCCGGCAGATAGCGTCCGGCCTGTCGCATCATCCACAAGGGCGGCACCGCCTGGCGGCGGCCGGCGAGAACTTCAAGAAATGGTTTGGTCGCAGAGGGCTGTGTCACAAGGCGTTTCCATGCTTTATCGAGAAGAATAATTGACGTTTTGATACACTGCCGATGCGCGCTTGACCACGCCAGGATGGAACGAGATTTGGAATGAGTGGTGCCCCGACGACAATCGATCTGCCACCGCCGGTGTCCGGCCAGCGGCATGAATTCGAGAGCAAGGTCGGCCGCCTCACTTATTATTCGGCCTCGACCGGGAGCGAGGTCGGCGATCCGCCGCTCCTGTTGATCCACAGCATCAACGCCGCAGGCTCGGCCTACGAGGTGAAGCCTCTTTACGAGCATTACCGCGCCACCCGGACGGTCTATGCGCTCGAACTGCCCGGATTCGGTCATTCCGAACGCGGCAACCGCGCCTACACCGTGCGGATGATGACCGATGCGATCCACGCGGTCGTCGAGCAAATCCAAAACAGCCACGGCCGCGCGCCGATCGACGCGCTGGCGGTCTCGTTGTCCTGCGAATTCCTGTCCCGCGCGATCAGCGAGACGCCGCTGGCGTTTAGAAGCGCGGCCCTCGTCAGCCCGACCGGCTTCACGATCAAACCACGCCCGCCCTCCGTCGACGGCACCCGCGGCAAGCCGTGGCTGCGAGCCATCTTCACACAACCGCTGTGGACGGACGGGC
>JANMAN010000406.1:0-4653 GCA_031359885.1 Tardiphaga sp.
GTGAGAACGAGCCGCGCATCGGCGATGTCTTCGATCGTCAAAACCAGCTCGGGCTGCTCCTCGCCCTTGCGGTTGTCTTCGCGTTGCAGCCGCACCGTGTCGCCCTCGAGCGCACCGAGCAGTCCGCGAAAACGCTTGCGGCCCTCATGCGCGACGGCCATTTCGATTTTGACCTCGTAACCTTCGTAGCGCGCGAAATCCGTGCGGCGCACGAGCGGGCGATCAATGCCTGGCGATGAAATCTCAAGTCGATACGCACGTTCGATCGGGTCCGCGACATCCATCACCGGCGACAACGCACGCGAAATCGCCTCGCAGTCTTCCAACTGCATAGTGCCGTCGGGCCGCTCCGCCATGATTTGGACAGTGCAGCCGAGTTCGCCGGAAATCTTGATCCGCACCAGCCGATAGCCGAGGTCTTGCAACACCGGACCCGCCACGGCGGACACCCGCGCGGCCATGCCCGGCTCGACCACGAGCCGCGGTTCGGCCAGCAATTCGGCGTCGTCAGGAACGATGTGGTCGTCGGTCATGTCCAAAGGCGCGGTCGGCTCGTTGTCATTTAAGAACGGGAATGAAAGCTGTTCGGAGGCGTCCGGCGACCTCAAGCCCGAAGAGATCGGCGACGCTGTCGCCGGGCCCGTTCAGGTAACAAAAAAGAGCGGGTCCGGACGGGCCCACTCTCGATACGCTATCGTATGAGAACCATAAGTTGAGCGGCATATAGCCGGTTTACCCCATCGCGGCAAGGCCCGACGGGCTCGGTTCCGGCGATTTTGCAACCGCGTCATGTCCGCTCGAGAAGCCTAACCGTTCGTTCACACAGCCAATTTACGGTCGTTTGCGTCGCCATCGGGGCGCATCGGGTAATTAGACATGGACGGCGCGCAATCGCTCATTCCGGGCCTTGGCCAGGTGATCGCAAGTGGCGACCCAAAGCGCAAAAGCGCCGCCATACGCCAGATCGGGCAGTTATTCGTCCAGGGCGCGCCGCGATTTTCAGCCGCCCATGTCGCGTTGTTCGACGACGTTTTGACGGGCTTGCTGCCGCAATCCGATCCCGCTGCCCGTGCCGACCTCGCTACTCGGCTGGCACCGTTGGCCAATGCGCCACCGGACCTTATCAAACGCCTGGTCAACGACGATTCGATCGCTGTCTGCGGGCCGCTGCTCGGCCGCTCGACCATGATCGCCGATCCGGCCTTGATCGACATCGCGCGCACGAAAGGCCAGACGCATCTGATGGCGATCTCCGGTCGCGCCATGTTGGCGTCAGGGGTCACCGATGTGATCGTGCGACGAGGCGACCGCGATGTGGTGCGACGCGTTGCCGGCAATGCCGGTGCCGCATTCTCGCACGCCGGCTATGCGGGACTGATCGACCGCACCGGCGACGACGGCGCGCTGGCCCTCATGGTCGGGCAACGCGCGGATCTATCGGACTCGAATCTCAAGGAATTGCTCGCGGGGAGCGCGGATATCGTGCGTCGGCGGCTCCTTGCCGCCGTTCCGCCCGCGCGACGCGAGGCTATCGGCCTGTCGGAGCCTACCGCTCCGATCATCGCTCGCGGGGTTCGTTGCAATTTCTTGCCGGCCCAAAGGGCTATTCTGGCGCTTCATCGGAGCGATGCTCTCGACGAGGCCGCCCTGCTCGGCTTCGCGAAGCAACAGGATTATGAGACGACGGTCGCAGCGCTGTCGGCATCGGCCGGCGTGCCTATCGAAAAGATCGACGAATTGATGAACGGCGAACGCCACGATCCACTCATGGTGCTCGGTCGCGCGATCGGACTGGAATGGTCGACGGTGCGCGCGCTGATCGCGCTGCGGCCGGGCGACACCGCGATGTCTCGCAGGACCGACGAAGCGGCGCGGCAAAATTTCGAGCGGCTGTTGCCCTCCACGGCACAGCGCGTCGTCGAGTTCTGGCGCGTGCGCCAACCCGAACTGGCTGCGTCTTGATTTAGCGACGGCTAAAACGCAGATATGCTGCGCGTCGTCCTTCGCGTTCGGCCTTGCGGCCGTAGCGCGTCATCGTATAGCCCGGCCATGGCAGCCGCCAGTCGTCAGCGCGCTCGGCCAACCAAGTGAAATCGGGCGAACGCTGCAAGTGCCACAGCGTCCATTCGACATAGCTATCGATGTCGCAGACGAAGCGAAACTCGCCCGATGGCGGCAGCACCCGCGCGAGCTGCGCGATCGTCGCGTCCTGCACGAAACGACGCTTCCAGTGTCGACGCTTCGGCCACGGATCGGGATGTATCAGATCGACCCGCGCGAGAGACTGGGCCGGCGCCCATGCCAGCAATTCGGCGGCGTCGCCGGCGAACAGGCGGATGTTCGGGATCGCATGATCCTCGATCTGCGCCAGGATCTTCGCCATGCCGTTCACGTAAGGCTCGCAGCCGATGAAGCCGATATGCGGATACGCCATCGCTTCTGCGATCAGATGCTCGCCGCCGCCGAAGCCGATTTCGAGCCGTATCGTTTCCACCGACGTGAAAAGCTGCTTCAAATCTGCGACCGGCCTGGCGATGTCGAGCGCCAGTTTCGGCAGCAACTCTGCGATCAGCTCGGCCTGATGCACCCGCAGCTTGTGACCCTTGCGGCGGCCGAAGAACGAGCCATGCGCGTGGTCTGAACTCTCATCGGCCGGCGAATTCATTCGCTGTGCGGCACGTCTCGCGCGACGATCTGTTCGACCAAATCGACGATGCTGCGGCGGAGCTTCGCGTCGGGAATGCGGGTGAAGGCGCGCGTCAATGCAAGACCCTCCGAGGTCGCGAGGAAATCGGCGACATAGGCCGGAGAGGATGTTTCGGCAAACCCGTCCGGGCCGAGATTAGCGCCCGGACTGCCTTCAAAGAAAAACGCGACCGGCGTTTGCAGAACTTCCGAGATCTGCTGCAAGCGGCTGGCACCGACGCGGTTCGTGCCCTTCTCGTATTTTTGGACCTGCTGAAACGTAAGACTTAGTGCGTCGCCCAGTTTTTCCTGACTCATGCCCAGCATGATGCGTCGCATGCGAATGCGGCTGCCGACATATTTGTCGATCGGGTTTGGCACTTTCGCGGGCATCATTGTCCTTCTGAACGGCCAGAGGCGCGGCAGCTTTTCTGCAATACGCTGTGGCGACGGACATCGTCAATCCACGGAACCTGCCCAGACCCGTTCGTTACGCGCCCATTATCACTGCAACCGCAGTCCTTGCACGCCGCTCAGGCGCGCCGCCGTCGCGTGCGCCGCCGCAGAGCGATGAGCAGTCCGGCCGCGACAAACGCCATCGCGGGTGCATCGCCGAACTTCGCATAGACAGTCGGCGCAATCGCCGCCGGCAAACGCGAGTCCAGCACGCCTTCGACACCGAGATCGAGCTGCGCGACGATGCGCCCAAGCGGATCGATCACCGCCGAGATGCCGGTATTCGCCGCACGCACGACAGGCAAACCCTGCTCGATGCCGCGCATCCTTGTCTGCTGGAGATGCTGATAGGGCCCCGTGGAAATGCCGAACCACCCGTCGTTCGTCAGATTGACGATCCAGCCCGGCCGGTCATTGGCCGACGCCGAGTCTTCGGTGAAAATTGCCTCGTAACAGATCAGCGGCAGCATGCGCGGCGCACCCGCAATGTCCATCGTACGACGGCGCGTGCCGGCGAGGAAGCCGCCCTGCACTTTCGTGAGCTGCTCGAAGCCGAGCTTTTCCATCAAATTCTGATACGGCAGATATTCGCCGAACGGCACCAGATGCAGTTTATCGTAAACCGATTTCACGGTGCCTTCGTGGTCGATGACGTAGATCGAGTTATAGGCGCGCGTGATCGGCACACTCGGCGGCTGCTCCGGCGGTCGCACCGATCCAGTGATGAGTTCGGTGCCGGGCGGCAACAGGGCCGCGATCTGAGCCATCGCATCGGCTTCCCGCGTCAGAAAAAACGGAAATGCGGATTCTGGCCAGATCAACAGCGTCGCGTCTTTTACGCCGGTCGATTGCGGCCCTGTCGCGCGATCGGACAGCGCGAGATATTTTGTCATCACGTCGGCCTTGGCCGCGTAATTGAAACGTACGTCCTGCTGCAAGTTCGGCTGCATGATTCGCAGCTTCACGGTGTCGATGAATTGGGTCGGCGCGCGGGACAGCCGGATCGCGCCGCCGATCCCCATCACGACGAGCAATGCCACTGCGGCAACAGGCACAAGCCAGGGTCGGCGCATCGAGTTGCGCCCGTCGATCAACACCGCAGGGCTGGCAAAGATCGCGATGGCCAGAAACGTCATGCCCCACAGTCCGAGCAGCGAAAACGTCTGCGCCAGCACCAGCGGCTCGCTCAACGCGTAACCGAACGAATTCCACGGAAAGCCAGTCAGCGCATGGCCGCGCAGCCATTCGCCGATCGTGAGACATGCGGCCAACGCCAGAACGCGCGACGCATCGCGGGTCCAGATCGCACGGGCGAGCGCAAAACCGAGCGCGGTAAACAGCGCGAGATAAGCCGGCAGGCCGCAGACCGCGAACGGCAGCAGCCAGCCGAAAGTCGGCGCATCGACCAAGAAAGCATAGCCGATCCAGTAGAGTCCCGGCACGAAATAGCCGAAGCCGAAGAACCATCCCGTCAGCGCCGCTGCCGGGATGCCGCGCAGTTTTCCCGCGCCG
>JANMAN010000715.1:0-2184 GCA_031359885.1 Tardiphaga sp.
TTCTGGACGCCGCCGGCGGCAGCCGTCGCGGATTCCATCTGCTCTTTGCCGTACTGCTTGATGTCTTCGACGTTGGACATAAAAATTTCCTTCGATCGCTCGCGGCGACCCCGTGCCGCCCGCTCGAAACTCATATTGCAATGCACAATAAATGCAAGCGGCGGCTTTAGTGGCGAGTCGATTGATTTAAATCCGCCGCTGGCAGGCAAGAGATACTTAATCTTTTGGAAACCGCGTCCCCTTAATCTGACCTTCTGCAAGCAAAGTAACGCCGGCATGAAACCGCTGGCGAAACAACGTTTTAAGCCAGAATGGCACGATCGACGCCATCCCGACTTAAGCCAGGCCGTGGTTGCAGACTATCAGTCTGAGGTAGATCGCCGTTCCGGGCATAATTTTGCCTCACGAAGCGGTGATCTAAAGTTGAATCGGGACGGGGAAGTTCATGCTTCGGACAAAATCGACGTCCTCGCGCACCCTGCGAGCGTGCATTCTGGGTTTGGCGACCATCTCCGCCGTCATCATCGCCACCACCGACACCGCCGACGCACGACGCCGCCGTCATGTCGCTCGTCAGAGCAGCAGCTATAGCCCCGCCTTCGCTTCGATCATCGTCGACGGAAATTCCGGCGCGACATTGACCGCGAATAACGCCGACGCGCTGCGCCATCCGGCCTCGCTGACCAAGATCATGACCCTCTACATGCTGTTCGAGAAGCTCGAACAGGGCAAACTCAAGCTCGACAGCGAGATGGAGGTGTCCGCGCACGCGTCGTCGCAGTCGCCGACCAAACTCGGCCTGCGTCCGGGTAGCACGCTCGAAGTCGAAGACGCGATCAAAGCCCTCGTGACGCGCTCGGCCAACGACGCCGCCGTCGTGATCGCGGAAGCTATCGCCGGCGACGAAGACGATTTCGCCAAGCTGATGACCCGCAAGGCGCGCGCGCTCGGCATGACCCGCACGGTTTATCGCAACGCGTCGGGCCTTCCCGACGAGGAGCAGGTCACGACCGCACGCGATCAGTCGGTGCTCGGCCGCGCGATCCAGGACCGCTTCCCGAAATATTACCGCTATTTCTCGACCAACGTGTTCGTGTATCGCGGCCGCCCGATCCGCAACCATAACCGCCTGCTCGGCTCGGTCGAGGGCATCGACGGCATCAAGACCGGCTACACCCGCGCTTCCGGCTTCAACCTCGTCAGCTCGATCCGCCGCGGCAACCGCCATCTGGTCGGCGTCGTGCTCGGCGGCCGTAGCGGCGGTTCGCGCGACGCCATCATGCGCAATCTGCTCGCCGAGAATATCGACAAGGGCGCGTCGCGCCGCACCGTCGCTGCCATTTCCGAGCGTGGCGCTGCGGAAGCCAATGCCGACGTCGCCGAAGAAATTGCAAGCAGCCGCCCGACCCAGATGGTCCAGCGCGACGGCGCTGTTCAGGTCGCGTCCGCGACGCCATCGGCGTCCGAATCGGGCGAGCCGGCCATGGCGCGCTTCTCCGGGCCGACCCCCCGCTCGGTGATGAGCACTGTCGCGACGACGCCGCCCGCACAGCGCGGCAAACCAGAGCAGATCGTCAAACCGGAATATATGCGGACCGACGCGGCGCGTGCCGAGCCGATGCCGTTCTCCAGCGGCGTAATCCAGAACCAGGCGATCCCGGCTGTGCCGGGTTCGCTCGAGCCGATGAAGCCGGTCCGCGTCAAGACGGTTCAGGTCAAGTCCGGTTCGATCAAAGTCGCGTCCGCCGGCGGCCAACCGACCCCGATCACGAACGCGATTCCCCTGACCCGCACCGATGCCGCCGAAACGTCCAACACGGTCATGTCGCGCGCCGAGATGCCGCCGCAGCCCGCCAATCACGGCACCGGCCGTGGTATCCTCGGCACGCTCCCGGCCGGCGGATCGCAGCAACCCTATTCGCAGCAGGCAATGGCGTATGCTGAGCCCGCGGCGCGCGCAAAGCCGCCCGCCATTCAGGAAAACGGCGCGATCAAGCCGGTCGCATCGCATAGCGGCTGGATCATCCAGGTCGGCGCGCTGGAAACCGAAAACGACGCCCGTCAGCGCCTCAATGCCGCCAAGAGCCAGTCGCGTGGACTGCTCGGCAAAGCGGAATCGTTCACCGAGACCGTCGGCAAGGGCGACAAGAAACTCTACCGCGCGCGCTTTGCTGGCCTCGATCG
>JANMAN010000728.1:0-2557 GCA_031359885.1 Tardiphaga sp.
CGTTCGCGATCGCCTGCCGCGTGCTCGGCCTCCGCGACCTGGGGCCAGCGCTCTCGCCGTTCAACGCGTTCCTGATCCTGACCGGCATCGAGACGTTGCCGCTGCGCATGCAACGCCATTGCGACAACGCAAAGGCCGTCGCGGAATGGCTGTCCACACATCCCGCCGTCGAGAAGGTCAATTATGCAGGATTGGCCGACGACAAATATCACAACCTCGCGCGCAAATACGCGCCGAAGGGTGCGGGCGCGGTGTTCACCTTCAGCCTCAAAGGTGGTTACGACGCGGGCGTCAGTCTGGTGTCGAATTTGAAGCTGTTCTCGCATCTTGCCAATGTCGGCGACACGCGCTCGCTGGTGATCCATCCGGCTTCGACGACGCACAGCCAGCTCGACGATGCCGCCAAGACGCTGTCGGGTGCCGCGCCGAACATCGTGCGGCTGTCGATCGGCATCGAGGACAAGGAAGATCTGATCGCGGATCTGGAGCAGGCTCTGGGGGCGTAGGTTCGACGTTATCCGCTGCGCTGCGGACACAACGAGGTGGTTATCCCCGCCTAGTGCGCAATTGCGCACGGGAGCGGGGATCCAGTACGCCGCAGCACTTATGTTTGATCTCCAGCGTCGCGTGTGACTGGATCACCCGGTCTGCGGGCGCAAAGAGCGCCCTGGCCGGGTGACCACGGCGGTATCATTCAGCAACCGCTCGACTGTACCTCGCGCGGTCAGCCGATCGACCTGAAACACCGCCAGCGTCAGCACCACCAATGCGACACCCTGGTGCGCGAGCGCCGGAACGATCGGCACCTGATACAACAGCGTGACGATGCCGATCACGGCCTGCAGCGAAATCGCGACGACCAACGCGACCGCACCTGTGACGACCGGACGCGACGCCTGCGCACGCACGGTCTGGATCACATGCAGCAGCGCCAGCGCCAGCAGCGCATAGGCCGTCATGCGATGCGTGAACTGCACCGTCAGAACATTGTCGAAGAAATTGCGCCACCACGGCGTCTCGAAAAACAGCCGCGCCGCCGACGGGATGAATGCACCGTCGATCTCCGGCCAGGTGTTGTAGACGCGCCCTGCCCGCAACCCGGCGACCAGCGCGCCGAAATAAATCTGCACGAAGGTCAGCACCAGCAATGCTATGCCGGTCCACTTGACCGACGCCGTCTCGGGGGGTCGCGGCAGGTCGCGCAACCTGCGCAAGGTCCACACGATCGCGGCGAAGATCGTCAAAGCGAGCATCAGGTGCGCCGCCAGCCGGTATTGCGAGACTTCCGTGCGCTGCGTCAGGCCCGACGCCACCATCCACCAGCCGACCGCGCCCTGAAGCCCGCCGAGGCCGAAGATAATCCACAGCCGGCGCTTCAATTCGGGCGTGAACGCACCGCGCCACAGGAAAAACAGGAACGGCACCAGATAGGCGAAGCCGATGAAGCGGCCGAGCAGCCGATGGCTCCATTCCCACCAGAAAATCGTCTTGAAGTCCGACAGGCTCATGCCGGCATTCATCTCGCGGTATTGCGGGATGGTCTTGTAGGCTTCGAATGCCGCGGTCCACTGCGCGTCGTTGAGCGGCGGCAGCGTGCCGGTGACGGGCTTCCATTCGACGATCGACAGACCCGATTCGGTCAGCCGCGTCGCGCCGCCGACCAGCACCATCGCGAAGATCAAGGCCGCCATCGCGATCAGCCAGCCGCGCACGGCGCGGGCGTGGGGTCTGTCGGGAGCTTGGGAACTTGTCGTGAACGGCACGGTGGCGACCTGCGGCTTGTGGAGTTTGTCGGGCTCCTTATAGTCGCCGCGATCAGGGCTGAAAAGACGAGCCAGCCGCCGCCATCGCACCGGAGCCGCACGTTTCCGTTATGACCATCCGCACCCGCAAATTCTTCGGCACCATCTTCCTGCTCGTCCTCGTGGTCGTCTGGTCGTTGCTCGGCATGACCGTCGCGCAGACGCCGTGGCTCGCCGCGTCCGGCTGGGCGCAGGCGATCTTCTACGTGGTCGCGGGTCTGGGCTGGGTGCTGCCGGCGATGCCGATCATCAGTTGGATGCAGCGGCCGGATGCGCCGCAGGCGACCCCTCAATAGCCTGCGAGACGCGCGCGCAAGCCGCGCAGCGTCATCCCGTCGTTCCAGATCAACCTCGGCAATCCGTGCGGGTCGGTCGTCTCCGGATCGAGCGTATCCGGGATCGCGGTCACGGTACTCGCACAGCCGGCGGCGCGCGCCATCTCGAGATGTTTGCGATCGAACGAATAAGCGTCGCCGAACGGAATCGCGACATGGCAGACGGGCCGCTGCAACGCGGTTTCGAGCACGGCGCGCCCCATCGCGATGTCGCGCCGGGCGGCCTCGTCGTTCAAACTCGTCAGCACCGAATAATTGACGCTGGCGCTGCCGATCGTCACGCGCGGATCGGCCGCGAGAACCGCGACTTGATCCCACGTGATTTGGGCATCGCGCGCCAGCGCCCGCCGATCGACATCGTAGCGGGCGCACAAATCGCCGATCGCGTGCATGAGACGGGCCGGCGGCAACCCGCGCATC
>JANMAN010000418.1:0-5431 GCA_031359885.1 Tardiphaga sp.
TGAGATATTTGTGGATCGCGCTGTTGGACGCCGTGCCGAGCGCCGAGAACATCAGCAGCACCTCGTCGCTCTCGACGAGCTTGCGTGTCTGCTCGACGGACTTCGGCGGCGAGTAGGCATCGTCGTTCGAGATGTAGTCGATCTTGCGCCCGTTGATGCCGCCTTGATCGTTGATCATCTTGAAATACGCGGACTGCGCTTTGCCGACGACGCCATACGCCGACGCCGGTCCGCTATAAGGCACGATGTTGCCGAGCTTGATCGTGGTGTCGGTCGCGCCGGTGTCGTATTTTTTCTGCGCCACCGCGCTGCTTGTGGCGGCAATCATAAACACGGATGAAATCGCAAGAAGGCGCGGCGAGAACGAGCGCTGCGAAAGTCGAGCCATAGGGCCTCTTTTGTTGTTGGTTTTCGTGGTCGCTGTCGATCGACAACGTGATGCGGACGCCTAACGCACCCACGTATCGACGCCCAGCCGCGCAACTGCATCGCTGCACTGTCTCTCGGATCAAGGACGGCCTTTAAACCGCAATCACCTTGTCGATCGCCGTTTGCGCCTCCGTCTGAATCTGCGCGAGATGTTCCGCGCTTTTGAAACTCTCGGCGTAAATCTTGTAGACGTCCTCGGTGCCGGACGGCCGCGCGGCGAACCATCCATTGTCAGCCACCACCTTGATGCCGCCGAACGCAGCACCATTGCCGGGCGCATGAGTGAGCGTGGCGCGGACCGACTCGCCCGCCAGCTCCGTCAACGCGATTTGCGCGGGCGAGAGCTTTTTCAGTTTATCTTTTTGCGCCGTCGACGCGGGTGCATCGATGCGCGCGTAAAACGGCTGCCCCAGTTCATCCGTAAGCGCCCCGAACAACTGGCTCGGATCGCGGCCGGTCGTCGCCGTCATTTCTGCGGCGAGAAGGCCGAGGATCAATCCGTCCTTGTCGGTCGTCCAGACCGAGCCGTCGCGGCGCAAGAACGAAGCGCCGGCGCTTTCTTCGCCGCCGAAACCGAACGAACCATCGCAGAGACCGTCGACGAACCATTTGAAGCCGACGGGAGTCTCGACCACTTTGCGACCGATCTTGCCGGCGACACGATCGATGATCGCGCTGCTGACCACGGTCTTGCCGATGGCGCTGTCGGCATTCCATTGCGGGCGGTGACCGAACAAATAGGCGATCGACGTCGCCAGATAATGGTTCGGGTTCATCAAGCCGTTGGAGCGTGTGACGATGCCGTGACGATCCGCGTCGGTATCGTTGGCGAAGGCGACGTCGAACTTGTCGCGCAGGCCGATCAGCCGCTCCATCGCATAGGGCGACGAGCAATCCATTCTGATTTTGCCGTCCCAATCCACGGTCATGAACCGGAAGGTCGGGTCGATCGCATCACTGATGATCGTCGCTGTGATGCCGTAACGATCGATGATCGGCTGCCAGTAATGCACGGCCGCGCCGCCGAGCGGATCGATGCCGATCGTTACCCCCGCATTGCGGATCGCCTCCATATCGACGACGGCGGCAAGGTCGTTGACGTAAGGATTGACGTAATCATAGCGATGCACGCACGCCATTTTCAGCGCACGCTGATAAGGCACCCGCATGACTCCGGTCATATTGTCGGCGAGATACGCGTTCGCAGCACGCTCAACGCCTGCGGTGATGTCGGTATCGGCGGGACCGCCATTCGGCGGATTGTATTTGTAGCCGCCGTCCTCCGGCGGATTGTGCGAAGGGGTGATGACGACGCCGTCCGCCAGCCCGCTACTGCGGCCTTTGTTGTAAGTGAGGATCGCATGCGAAATCACCGGCGTCGGGGTGTATCCGCCGTGCTCGTCGATCATCACGGTCACGTCGTTCGCCGCGAACACTTCGAGCGCGCTGACCAACGCAGGCTCGGCTAACGCGTGCGTATCGATGCCGATGAACAAAGGTCCATCGATGCCGACGCGTTTGCGATGATCGCAGATCGCCTGGCTGATCGCGAGAATATGGTTTTCGTTGAAGGCGCTGTTGAATGCCGAACCGCGATGGCCGGAGGTGCCGAAAGCGACACGCTGCGATGGCTCGCTCGGATCGGGTTTATTGGCATAATAGGCCGTCACCAGCCGGGGCACGTTGACCAGCAACGCGTGGTCCAGCGTCTTGCCGGCGAGCGGACTTATAGTAGCAGCCATTCTGATCCCCGGACTTTCAACGGACGCCGGGCATCACGACGACATGAGGCGACCGGCTGCGCGCGAACGGCGCATGCCGCGTTATAACGGGCGATCCGCCTGCCCCGCAACGTCGGCCTAACGATCAGTTGAAATCGAGATGGCATGACGTGGTTGTTATCGATTCTCGGCAGTTCGCAACTGGGGCAACGGGAACATGTTCCCGTGCAGGGACTTTCTCGTGTTCGTCGCGCCCGTCACGGCGCTACCATCCGATCGGATAAGCCATGACCGCAACCGACCATGCCGACGCCTCCGCCACCGTCGACGAAACCACTCATCAATATGAGGGCGCGGTCGGCGGCTGGGGATCGTTGAAAGGTCTGACCGCAGTGACGCTCCGGGAGCAGCCTAACCCCGTGACGCTCGCGGCGCAGTTGCTGCGGCAGAACAAGCAGGACGGGTTCATGTGCGTGAGCTGCGCATGGGGCAAGCCGGAACCGACCAATGTCGCGGAATTCTGCGAAAACGGTGCCAAGGCGACGGCATGGGACCTGACGCGGCATCGCTGCACGCCGGAGTTTTTTTCAGCGCATACGTTGACGGAATTGCGGACGTGGAAAGATTTCGATCTCGAGCATCAGGGCCGGCTGACGGCGCCGCTGCGCTTTGACAAGGCAACCGACAAATATGTCGAATGCGATTGGGACGACGCCTTCGCCGCGATCGCGCAGGAATTGAAAGCGCTCGATCCGAAGTCGGTGGTGTTTTACGCATCGGGCCGCGCCTCGCTCGAGACGTCGTACATGTACGGCTTGCTGGCGCGGATGTACGGCAACAACAATCTCCCCGACAGCTCCAACATGTGTCACGAGTCGACGTCTGTCGGTCTCAAACAGAGCCTCGGCTCGCCGGTCGGCACGGTAACGCTCGAGGATTTCGAGCATACCGATTGCATCCTGTTTTTCGGTCAGAACGTCGGCTCGAACAGCCCGCGGATGCTGCACCAGTTGCAGCCCTGCGCGCAGCGCGGCGTACCGATCGTCACCTTCAATCCGCTGCGCGAGCGCGGCCTCGAAGAATTCACCAACCCGCAATCGCCGATCCAGATGGTGACGGGAACGTCGACCAGCATCAGCACGCAGTATTATCAGTTGCGCGCCGGCAGCGACATCGCCGCCATGACGGGCATGTGCAAGTGGCTGATCGAGCAGGACGACGCCGGCAATCGCGTGCTCGACTATGCGTTTATTTCGGAACACACGCACGGCTTCGACGAATTCAGCGCCTTCTGCCGCGCAGCCGAATGGAGCGCCATCGAACTGGAAACCGGACTGCCGCGCGAGGCCATCGAAACCGCAGCGGCGACTTACGCGACATCGAAAGCGTGCATTCTCGTCTACGGTATGGGCCTGACGCAACATCGCTTCGGCGTGCAGAACGTCCATATGGCCTGCAATCTGTTGCTGCTTCGGGGCACCATCGGCCAAGCGGGCGCGGGTGCGTGTCCCGTACGCGGCCATTCCAACGTACAGGGGCAGCGCACGGTCGGCATTTCGGAGAAGCCCGAACTCGTGCCGCTCGACAAGCTGGCTTCGCAATTCGGCTTCTCACCGCCGAGGGAAAAAGGCCTGAATACGGTCGAGGCCTGCGAGGGCATTCTCGACGGAAGCGTGCGCGGTTTCGTCAGCCTCGGCGGCAATTTCATCCGCGCCATTCCCGATACCGAACGGATGGAGCCGGCGTGGACTAAATTGCGGCTCTCGATGCAGATCGCAACGAAGCTCAATCGCGCGCACCTGGTGCCGGGCGAGGTGACGTATCTGTTGCCGTGCCTCAGCCGGATCGAACGCGACACGCAAGGCGACGTCGTCCAGACCGTGACGATGGAGGATTCCACCAGCGTCATCCATCCGTCGAACGGCAACGTCGCGCCGAGCAGCGAGACATTATTGTCGGAAACAGCCATCGTCGCGCGGCTGGCGAAGGCGCTGTTGCCCGCCAATCCGAAGCTCGACTGGGATGCCTGGACGCGCGACTATGCGCTGGTGCGCGATGCCATCGCCGAGACCTATCCGCAGTGGTTCGGCGATTTCAACAACCGGATAAAAAAGCCCGGCGGCTTCCATCGGCCGAACAAGGCAAGTCAGCGCGATTTTTCGGACACCGAGACCGGCCTTGCGAACTTTTTTGCGCCGAAAGGCCTGTCCGCGACCGGCTTTGCGGACGCGCCAGGGCTGCTACGTCTGATCACGCTGCGCTCGAACGACCAATTCAATACGACCATTTACGGCTATGAGGACCGGCTGCGCGATGTCAGCGGCACGCGCGAGATCGTGTTCATGAACCCGGACGACATCGCCGAATACGGCTTGCAGGACGGCGACACCATCGGGCTCGCAACAGAATCCGAAGACAAGCTCCCACGCGAAAAACACGGTCTGAAAGTCTTTGCCTACAGCATTCCGCGCGGCTGCATCGGTGCCTACTATCCGGAGTGCAACGTGTTGATTCCGGTCGGCCATTATGCCGAGGAAAGCAAAGTGCCTGCCGCGAAATCCGTACCGGTGCGCATCATTGCTAACGTTCCATGAGACGCGAGTCTACCGATCGATATTTTCGGGAATGATCATCGGGATGAAGCCGAAGACGCCGGCACTGTCGGGATCGACGACGACACGAACGGCGTGAACGTCGCCGTCGCCATAGACCATCAATCGAAGAACGTTCGGGATCGGCTTACCATGGCTGTTTTTCAGCGGCGTCAGTTCGATGAAATGTTCGTCGCCGTTGATGACGAGCACCGGCTTCCCGAACGCCTTGGCGCCGGCCTCGATCGCATCCAATACGCGGGTAAAACCTGATTGCCGCGGCATCGCGCCGTTGGGAAACCGCGCCTGATCGAACTCCGCCTGCATGAAGACCACGACCGCTTTTGCGTCGCTGGCTTTGGCTTTTTCGAAGCCCGCAGCGATCCATGCCGCATTGGCCTTGTCGCGGGGAAAGAACTCGCTCGCCGCGTCCGGGTCTTGGGCCTCGAAGCCGTTGTTCGATCCGACGACATGCACGGACATGAACTGCACGCCATTCTTGGCAAAGCGCGCGTTCTCGACGAAGGTCTCGAAACCGGGCATCGCTTTCGATTGCGTCTCGACGTCGATCGGGGTCTTGCCAAGCGATTTGCCGGGCGACGCAAAAAACATCTGCCGGACTTTTGCAAGACGCTCGCGTGGATCGAAACGGCCTGCAAGGTCGCGATGGCAATCGGTCCATTCATTGTC
>JANMAN010000421.1:0-5902 GCA_031359885.1 Tardiphaga sp.
GCGCGAGATCGCAGCGTGGAATCAGGATCACACGCTGCGCTCGGCGATCGCCGCTTCCGCCGTACCGGTCTATCAGGAGATCGCGCGCCGCATTGGGCCGGAGCGCATGCAGAAATTTGTGAACTTGTTTGAATACGGCAACCGCAACATCGGCGGCGGGATCGATCAGTTTTGGCTCACGGGTGATTTGCGCATCGATCCGATGCAGCAGATCGATTTCGTCGATCGCCTGCGCCGCGGCGTGCTGCCGATCTCCAAACGCAGCCAGGAGATCGTGCGCGACATTCTCCCGGTGACGAAAGTGGGCGACAGCTTGATCCGCGCCAAAACCGGTCTGCTCGGTGCGGAGATCGGCAAGCCGTCGCTGGGCTGGATCGTCGGGTGGGCGGAGAAGGGCAGCGACCAGACCGTGTTCGCCATGAACATGGATTGCCGCGAGCCACGCCACATCCCGGCTCGCATGGTCGTCACCCAGCAATGCCTGACGGATATCGGCGCCATCTGACGCGCATGGGCTGCCTGCGCATTCGCTGCTGGCGCGCCTCGCAGGGCAGGGCTAGCCTCCGGATATAAAAACAACGGAGGAAACCATGAAATCGGCATCGCTTTGGATATCGTCTGTCTCGTTGGCTGCTGCCGGCGGATGGATCGCGGCCACTTTGTTCGCACCGCCCGCGACCGGCAAAGAGCCGCGCTTTCCGCAACTGACCATGGATCAGCTCGACGCCAAACAGAAACCGCTGGGCGAGCAGGTCATGAAAGTGTCGAGCGTCGGTCTCGCGGGGCCTTACAATCCGATGATGCGCAGCCCCGTCCTGGGCCAGAAGCTGTTCGATCTGTTTGCCTATCTGCGCTGGGAAACGTCGGTGCCGACCAAGTTGAACGAGTTCGCGATCATCGTCATCGGCCGCCAATGGCGCTCGCAGGTCGAATGGTTCGCGCATGCGCCGCTGGCGCTAAAAGCCGGTTTGTCGGCGGACATCATCGCCGACGTCAAGGCCAACAAGCGGCCGTCGAATATGGCTGAAGACGAGGCCGTGACTTATGATTTCGTCACCGAACTGACGACCACGCAGAAGGTCTCGGACGCGACTTATGCTCGCGCCAAGAAGGTATTCAACGATCAGCAGATCGTCGATCTGACGGCCGTTGCCGGCAATTACGTCATGGTGGCGATGTTGCTGGCCATGGCCGAGGAAACCACGCCGCCTGGAAAAGAGCCGCCGTTCAAGGACGGCGAGCGCTAGCCCCGCGGCGCAATCCGACGCATCGCTTTCGCGGTTTCCCGCCAGGAATTTGCCGTGCTAGAAACACGGCAAATAGCCGCCCTGGCTGAAGAAACGGACGAAGCGCGATGAAAGACATCCTCGATACCCTCGAAGACCGGCGCGCAGGCGCAAAGCTCGGCGGCGGCGAAAAGCGTATCGCCGCCCAGCATGCGCGCGGCAAGTTGACCGCGCGGGAGCGGATCGATCTGCTCCTCGACAAGGGATCGTTCGAGGAATTCGACATGTTCGTCGAACATCGCTCGGTCGAATTCGGGATGGAAAAAAACAAAGTGCCCGGCGACGGCGTCGTCACCGGCTGGGGCACCGTTAACGGCCGCAAAACGTTTGTCTTCGCCAAGGACTTCACCGTGTTCGGTGGCTCGCTGTCAGAGACCCACGCGCTGAAGATCACGAAGTTGCAGGACATGGCGATGAAGGCGCGCGCGCCGATCATCGGTCTCTATGACGCCGGCGGCGCGCGCATCCAGGAGGGCGTCGCGGCGCTCGCCGGCTATTCCTATGTGTTCCGCCGCAACGTCATCGCGTCGGGCGTCATCCCGCAGATCAGCGTCATCATGGGGCCGTGCGCAGGCGGCGACGTGTATTCGCCTGCGATGACCGACTTCATCTTCATGGTGAAGAACACGAGCTACATGTTCGTCACCGGGCCGGACGTGGTGAAAACCGTCACCAACGAGGTCGTCACGGCGGAAGAACTCGGCGGCGCGAGCGTGCATGCGACGAAGTCGTCGATCGCGGACGGCGCATACGACAACGACGTCGAGACGCTGTTGCAGATGCGGCGGTTGATCGACTTTCTGCCGTCGAACAACACGTCGGGCGTGCCGGAATGGCCGTCGTTCGACGACATCGAGCGCGTCGACATGTCGCTCGACACGCTGATCCCGGACAATCCGAACAAGCCCTACGACATGAAGGAGCTGATCCTGAAGGTCGTGGATGAGGGCGACTTCTTCGAGATTTCCGAAACCTTCGCGAAAAACATCGTCACGGGCTTCGGCCGCATCGCCGGGCGCACGGTGGGCTTCGTCGCCAACCAGCCGATGGTTTTGGCGGGCGTGCTCGACAGCGATGCCTCGCGTAAGGCTGCGCGCTTTGTGCGTTTCTGCGACGCCTTCGAGATTCCGATCGTCACCTTCGTGGACGTCCCCGGTTTTCTGCCAGGCACCGCGCAGGAATATGGTGGCCTCATCAAGCACGGCGCGAAGCTGCTGTTCGCGTTTTCGCAGGCGACCGTTCCGCTCGTCACCGTCATCACGCGAAAGGCTTATGGCGGCGCATTCGACGTGATGGCGTCGAAGGAAATCGGCGCGGATATGAACTATGCTTGGCCGACGGCGCAGATCGCCGTGATGGGCGCGAAGGGCGCGGTGGACATCATCTTCCGCTCCGACATCGGCGATTCCGACAAGATCGCCGCGCGCACCAAGGAATACGAGGACCGTTTCCTGTCGCCGTTCGTCGCCGCCGAGCGCGGCTATATCGACGACGTCATCATGCCGCATTCGACCCGCCGCCGGATCGCGCGCGCTCTCGCCATGCTCCGCGACAAGCATGTCGAATTGCCGATGAAGAAGCACGACAACCTGCCATTGTGAGGTAATCGGTTCGCCGACGCGGAGGTCGCTTGGATATGCCGACCGTTTTGCGTTGGGGACCGTATCGCGCGTTCTTTTATTCGGCTGACGGCGCTGAACCGGCGCATGTGCACGTTCGCAGCGGCGATATGGAAGCGAAGTTCTGGCTTCACGACTTGACGGTTGCCGTCAATGTCGGCTTTCGGCAGCACGAGATTGGCGCTATCATCCGACACCTGCGAACCCATCAAACGAGTTTGTTGGACATTTGGAATGAGCATTTTAGAAATTGATGTTGGCGACCTTCGCGCGCAGTCGGTTGAGTGCACTCCGACTGAACTGATCGTGACGCTCCGCGATGGCCGACGCATTGCGACGCCGCTCAACTGGTATCCGCGACTTGCCGGCGCTTCTGCATCACAGCGCGCAAATTTTGAGATTATGCCTTTGGGGATTCACTGGCCCGAACTCGACGAAGATTTAAGTATCGCCGGGATGATGCGGGGGCAACGGGCGGCTTCGATCTAGTCCTGGCCCGCAAGAAGCGGATCTCACCCCCACCCAAAGCCCAACTTGCCAAATCCCGACCGTGATGTCCTAATCCGCGCCAAACGGGGCAAGACGCCTCGATAAACATCGGTGAGGAATGCATGACGGGCTTTCGGTCGAAGCGCAGTGGCGCGACTGTCTTCCAGAACACAATCTGCTATTCGACAATCGTCGCGCTCGGCGCTCTTGCCGTCGTGACGCTGACCGCGCCCGCCTCAGCGCAAAGCTGGCCGCAGCGGCCGGTGACGTTGATCGTGCCGTTCCCGGCCGGCGGCGGTACCGATGCTTTCGCCCGGCCGCTGGCAGCGCAACTCGACAAACAATTCAACAACCGCATTTTGATCGACAACCGCGGCGGTGCCGGCGGAACGCTGGGCGCAAGCGCCGCTGCCAAGGCCGAGCCGAACGGCTACACGTTCTTCGTCGGCGCCGCGCATCACGCCATCGCGCCGTCGATCTATCTCAAGCTGGATTACGACATCGAGAAGGACTTCATCCCCGTCGCGCTGATCGCCACGCCCCCGCAGGTGGTCGTCGTCAATCCGTCCAAGGTCGAGGCCCGGACTCTCGCCGAGCTGATCGCCTATGCGAAGGCCAATCCCGGCAAGATGGACTTTGCCTCCGCCGGCCGCGGCACCACACACCATCTGGCGGGCGAACTTTTCAATATCCTCGCCGGCACCAAGATGAATCACGTGCCGTATCGCGGCGCAGGGCCCATGATGCAGGATCTGGTCGCTGGCCATGTTCAGGTGGCGTTCGACGGCCTTGGCTCGTCGGCCAACCAGATCCAGAGCGGAGCGTTGCGCGCGCTCGCGGTCGCGGCACCCGAGCGATCGACGGCGATTCCGGATGTGCCGACCGCGGAGCAGGGCGGCCTCAAAGGCTACGAGGTCTCGACGTGGTACGCGCTGTTCGCGCCGAAGGGCACGCCGCCTGACATCGTCGACAAGATGAAAAGCGAAGTGCGCAAGGCGCTGGACTCGGACACGCTCAAGGACGCCTGGGCGAAAAACGGCTCGCCGACCCCGACGCTGATGGGCGCGGAATTCGGCAAATTCGTTTCGGCCGAGGTCAAGCGATGGGCCGACGTCGTGCAGCAGGCAGGTATCAAGCCGGAATAGGCGGCGCTTATTTGATACCGGTGCAGCTCGCATAAAACGTCGTGGTCGCCGGCCAGTCCGAAAACACACCGCGGACGCCGGCCTGCTTCACCAGCGCATCGAGCACGGTCAGCGTATCGCCCTCTCGGTCAATCGCGGCCTTGATCGAGCGGTGGTAGAAGCCGCCGCCCTTGTCGAGCGGGCCGTCGCGCTCCAGCGACCATGCGATCAAATCGAGGCCGGCGGATTTGGCGGCCTTGGCGTAGTTCGACGCGACGATCTTTTTGTCGGCGTCGATCGCCAGCAACATGTAGATCGGCGGCGCGAGAATCTTGACGTTCGATGCGGCAAGCTCGGTCATCGACGGCTTCCACGTTTCCGGCTTGGTGTGGTCGAAACCAGCGGTCTCGTAGCGGCCGTCGAGATAAACCGCCTGCTTGCCGAAGTCGGGCGCGGTTTTGATCCAGAACAAAATGTCCGCGACGTTGAAGCTCTGCGCGAAAACCTCGGACGGCGAAATGCCTGCCGTGCGGTATTCGTCGAGCATCTGTGTTGCATACGCCTCTTGCGAATAGTAGCCACCGAAAGGCATCGGCACTTCCGGCGCTTTCAGTTCGGGAGTGAATTTCGCGCCAAGACTTTTGATGAGCGCGATGCTTTCCGCGTGCGTCACCAAAGTCCCGGAGCCCGCATAAAGGTCGGTCCGCCAGCGCGGCGTTCCGTTTTGATAATCGGCCACTGTCGTCGCGTCGAGATTGGCGGCGTCCATCTTTGCCGTCAGCGATTTGAATTCCGCCAGCGTGATGTCGCTGGTGCAGCATTTCGCCGATGCCTTCTTGCCGGTCGCGGGATCGGCTGGCGTGAACGGCTGCGCGCATTTGGCGGCCAGCGCCGGCACCGACAGAATGTTTGTCGTCGTGTGCAGGTCGCATTGCGAATGCCGGCAGACCAGTTGCTTGTCTTTCGTGAAAGTCACGTCGCATTCGATCACGCCCGCGCCCATTCGCGCCGCTGCTTCGTAGGATTCTTTGGTGTGTTCGGGAAATTGCAACGGCGCGCCGCGATGGCCGATCGAAAAATCGGTTTTGCGGAATGGTCCCGTGCACTGGCTGAGTTCGGTCTTGAGCGGTCCGTCTTTCATCTTGCTCACGAGAAAGAACGGCCGCGGACCAATCTGCGGCTCGGCCGCATGCGCCCGCGCAGCCTCGCCGACGAGAGCGCCCGCAAGACATGCCGACAGGATGATGCGACCGACGACTGACATGTGCTGCCTCCAAATGAATCGATGGAGGCCAGCTTACATGAATGTGTGACAGTGGCGTGTAGCTCTACTTCGCCGCAAGGAAACCCAACATCGCGGTGTTGAACTTGTCTTCGGCATCGA
>JANMAN010000063.1:0-2649 GCA_031359885.1 Tardiphaga sp.
GCCGGCGGTGTGCCGAGGCGCTGCGGCCAGTTCTGCCGCACCAAGTCGTGATTGCCGCCGATGCCGCCGGACGCGACGATCACCGCCTGCGCCCTCATCGCGAACGACCCTGCGATTTCGCGCGACGAACTGGCACCGCGGATCGCGTCGCTCGGCTTGAGGATTGCGCCGCTGACGCCGGTGACCATGCCGTTTGCGACATCGAGCGCATCGACGCGATGACGGAATTTGAACGTCAGCAGACCTTTGGCTTGAGCTTCTCGGGCGCGGCGCACGAACGGCTCGATCACGCCGGGGCCGGTGCCCCATGTGACGTGGAATCGCGGCACCGAATTGCCGTGGCTCATCGCGTCGTAGCCGCCGCGCTCCGCCCAGCCGATCACCGGAAAAATGCGATGCCCCATCGCGCGCAGCCAGTCGCGCTTTTCGCCGGCGGCGAAGCCGACATAGGCCTCCGCCCATTTGCGCGGCCATGCATCCTCGTCGCGATCGAAGCCGGCCGACCCGATCCAGTCCTGCATCGCAAGATCGTAGGAGTCTTTGATGCCGAGGCGGCGTTGCTCAGGCGTGTCGACGAGAAACAGCCCGCCCAACGACCAGAACGCCTGACCGCCGAGATTCTGTTCGCCTTCCTGATCGAGCACGACGACGCGTTTGCCGGCGTCCGCGATCTCGGTCGCGGCAACCAGTCCGGCGAGCCCCGCGCCGATGACGATCACGTCGGTCTGCTCGGCCATCGGTCGTCGCTCCCAGTTCACGTCGTCTCGATTGTTCCAGAACGAGACGACGAAAAGCCGACTGCATCTCGCGAGCAACACTCGTTTTCAATGTGAGCGGTGCCCGCACGATCATCTGGACAAAAAACCGTTCTGGCAACACGCTGGGCATGTTCTGATTTGGGGTCGGCATTCGGGGCTGGGTTGATCATGAAGATCGTTACGGGGTTGCTCGCGGCGGTGCTTTTATTGGCCGGCATCGGATCCAGTCACGCCATCGTTCGCATCGCCGAGGATCGCGGCGGCCGTATCGGGACCTACGTCGACAAATATCAGGGCCTGCGCGGCTCCGGCGAAACCGTCGTCATCGACGGCCTCTGCGCGTCGGCCTGCACCATCGTGCTCGGCGCCGTGTCGCCCGACCGGATTTGCGTCACCCCGCGCGCCAATCTCGGTTTCCACGCCGCATGGGATGTCGGCTCCAACGGCCGCGCCGTGACCAATGCCGAAGCCACGCGGATGCTCTATTCGATGTATCCGGGAAATATCCGCCGCTGGATCGCGCGGCGCGGCGGGCTGACGCCGAACATGATTTTCCTGCGCGGCCGCCAACTCACCGGCATGTACAAGCCTTGCTACATGGACGCGCAGGCCTCGGCGCGCGGCGCTGCGACGCGCTGAGTTCCGGCCGTCATTGCTCCTGCTAGCAATGACGAACTCCTCTGGACGGCCCTCTCGCCATGACGTGATGGCTGAAGCGCTTGCCCGCGCCGCCCCGCCGCCGTATCTGGAACGCAGCCGGAAACCTTCGGCCATGCTCCGGGATACACCATGACCGATCGTACGATCCGCCCGCTCATCATCATTGCGGCGTTTGGCGCGGCTCTCGCCGTCGGCTTGCTGGCGATGCTGTGGGCGTTCGACGGCCTGAAGAACGTTGCCGCGCCGGCTTCGATCGGCGGTCCGTTTCAACTGGCCGACCAGAACGGAAAGGCGGTGACCGAGACGAATCTCCAGGGCAAGCCGAGCATCGTGTTCTTCGGCTTCACGCATTGCCCGGACATTTGCCCGACCGCGCTATTCGAAATGTCGGAAGTTCTGAAGGCGATGGGCAAGGACGGCGACCGCATCAACGCGTTTTTCGTCTCGGTCGATCCGGAGCGCGACACGCCGGCGGCGATGAAAGCCTATCTCGGCAGTTTCGATCCGCGCATTCAGGGCCTGACCGGCGATCCTGCGGCGGTGACGAAGATGACGACGAGTTATCGCGTCTATTCCAAGAAGGTGCCGTTGAAAGACGGCGACTACACGATGGATCACACCGCGTTGATCTACCTGATGGACCGCAACGGCAAATTCATCGCGCCGTTCAATATCAAGCGCACGCCCGAGGAAGCGGCGGCGGATTTGAAACGCTATTTGTAGAAACCGTTCTCCGATCGGAGCATGTCCCGGACGCGGTGCGGCATCGGCGACGCTCTTGCGTCGTCCGAATGCTGCTCCGCAGAGCCGGGACCGTATCGACGGCAATCTTCGTAACGGTCCCGGGTCTGCAACCCAGCACGCGCTTCGCTTGTGCCGGGTTGCGCCCGGGACACAGCCTTATCGATCTTGCTGCGCACTTTGCCCGTCAGTCCATGCTCCGTCTTTTCCCACCGATAGGGATCGCGCAGCAATTGCCAGAGCGCGCGCCATGTCGCGATCGACAGGCAACCCCAATAGATCGGCGTCAGCAGCAAAATACAGCCGTCGCGCAAACGTCCGCGTCGTGCGAGGCCTATCAGGCCGACCGCAACCGTGCTCGCCAGGCCGGCTGAGATCGCGATGAAATGCGTCGGCGTCAGCAGGCCGTCGATCAGCCAACGGTTGCCGCCGGCAAATCCGACCGCAAGGCCGCCGAGCAAAAACGGATAGGCCAGCGCACTCACGATGT
>JANMAN010000429.1:0-2447 GCA_031359885.1 Tardiphaga sp.
TCGGTCGGCTTCTTTCCTTCCGGCGTAACCGAATCCGGATGTGGCCAGTCGGTCCCCCAGATGATGCGATCCGGATTGGCGGCGATCAGCGCCTTTGCGAGCGGCGCGACATCCGGATAGTCCGGACCCTGTGAGGACGCACGATAGGCGCCAGAGATCTTCACATAGGCCTTTCCACTTTTCACGAGGTCGAGCAGATCGGAAAATCCCGGCTGATCGGTTCCCAGACTGGCCGTCGCACCGCCGAAGTGGTCGAACACCAAGGGCATCGGTGCCGCAGCGATCACATCTTTGATGGCCGTGACCAGCGGCAGGCTGGTGAACATTTGAATATGCCAGTCACGACTTTTCATACGCTCGATCGCTGCGAGCAATCGCTGCCGACCCACGGCCGGATCGCTGACTCCGCTTGTGGCAAGATTGATTCGAATTCCACGGATACCGGCGCTCTTCATGGCGTCGAGATCGGCTTCACTCGTCTTGTCGTCGATGACAGCGACACCGCGTGCATCGTTGCCGCGGGCTTTGATCCCGAAGAGCGTCGACGAATTGTCTGTGCCGTAAATGCTCGGCGTCACGATGACGACTCGCTTTATGCCGAGCGCCTTGTGCAGCGCAGCCATTTCCTCCGGAGACGCCAGCTCTGGCGTGTAGACCCGACCTGCGAAAAACGGAAACTTTTCGGAGTCGCCGTGGATGTGCGTGTGGCAATCGGTGGCATCGGCAGGCATTTCAAAATTTACGGCAGTCGCCGGCTGGGCCGCTTTCGCAAACGCAAAGCGACTGCTCAGCAAAGCAACGCTTGCTGCGGACGCAAAGAGTGCGTGACGTCGAGTGATCATTGGTCTCTCCCTGGCGCAGGACTCTGTCAGCGAACGGTCCTTATGCTGGATTCCAGCCTGATCATTTTGATCTTCGCTTGCAAGGGGTCTGTGGTTCCCTTGTTTCGCAGTCGCATTTTTTCAACTGTGGACCGGCTGCCCACGACGATCGCAATTTAGTTTGCCTCCGTTGCCAAGTTGGCCGAGACTGTTTCGAGTGAACCAAAAAAAACGGGAGGACCGGCATGACTTTTTCTAAAACGGCACGTGCGTTTCTGGCGAGCGCGTGCATCAGCGGGCTTGCGTCTGTTGCATCAGCACAGCAACCGACAGCTTCACCTCCAACAAATACGCCCTCAGCGGCTGCGCCCGCAGCAGTTGCGCCGCTGCCACCGGGATCACCGCTGATTGGTCGTCCGGCCGACAGCGCGGCCGCTGCGCGTCTCGCACCTGTCGCGGCTCCTCCGATTGCCGCGGCCGCTGACAAGTTGCCAACCGCTCGGTTGAAACTGCCGCCTGGTTTTTCCATCGAGGTCTACGCGTCGGGAATGGCGAATGCGCGCTCGATCCGCGAAGGCGATAATGGCACGGTCTTCGTCGGGTCACGCTTGGTCGACAAGGTCTACGCGATCACCAACAAGCAGGGCGAACGGAAGGTCAAGGTTCTGGCGAGTGGCCTGTATCGGCCCAACGGCCTCGCCTTCAAGGATGGCACCCTCTATATCGCGGAGCTCTCGAAGATCTCCAAAATCGAAAAGGTGGAAGACGTTCTCGACAATCCACCTAAGCCCACGATGATCTACGACAATCTGCCGAAAGACGAAGCGCATGGATGGAAGTTCATCGGCATCGGCCCCGACAACAAGCTGTACGTTCCTGTCGGTCAGCCTGGCAATGCCGTCTTGCACGACGACGCGCACGGCCAAATCCGTCGCATGAATCTCGATGGAACGGACGTCGAGGTCTACGCCAAGGGTGTCCGCAACACAGTCGGGTTCGATTGGAATCCCGAGACCAAGCAACTCTACTTCACGGACAACGGTCGCGACTGGATGTCCGAGTCAGTGCCGGAAGATGAGCTCAATCGTGTCAGCAAGGCCGGCGAAGATTTTGGCGCTCCTTACTGCTACCAGGGCAACATCGTCGACTCCGACCTGGGTTGGGGCAAATCCTGCGACGACTACGTCGCACCCGTCGGCTTGCTTGGCCCGCATACCGCTGCGCTCGGCATGCGTTTCTATAATGGAAGCATGTTTCCAGCCTCCTATAAGAATACGATTTTTGTTGCGCGCCACGGATCGTGGAACAAAACGAAAAAAGAGGGCGGCGACATCATTGCTGTAAAACTCAATGACGACGGCACCGTTAAATCATCCGAGCCGTTTCTGACCGGGTTCATCGAAGACAATAAGTACATCGGTCGCCCGGTGGACGTGTTGCAGATGAAAGACGGATCGATGTTGGTCTCGGACGATTGGAACGGAGCGGTCTATCGGATCACTTACGATAAGCAAAAAGCTGCGAGTAACTAGGCCTATCGACCCTGAGGTCGCGCACGTCACCACACCCACATGCGAGGGATAATCTTGTCGGCACGAATCCTGTTATTTGCGGCTCTATCTTGTC
>JANMAN010000436.1:0-5712 GCA_031359885.1 Tardiphaga sp.
GTCTTGGCGACAAGGATCGCGGCACCCCGTCGCCACGTCCAGATCACGATAACCATCAACAGACCGAACACGAGCGGCACCCAGGCGCCGTCGAACAGCTTCAGCAGATTGGCGGCGAAGAAGCTTAGATCGACCAGCACCAGCGGCACGATAACCGCAGCGGCCGTCGCGACGCGCCAGTTCCAGAGTTTCCAGATCACGACGAAGCCGACGATGCCGTCCGTCACCATGGTGGTCGAAACGGCGATGCCATAGGCAGAGGCGAGACCGCTCGACGTGCGGAACAGCAGCACCAGCATCAGCACGCCGATCAGCAGCAACGTGTTGACGCGTGGCAGGTAGATTTGACCGGCATGGCTCTCGGAGGTGTAGCGAACCTCGAAGCGCGGCAGCAGCCCGAGTTGAACAGCCTGGCGCGTCAGAGAGAATGCGCCGGTGATAACGGCCTGGCTCGCGATCACGGTGGCCGCCGTCGCCAAAATGATAAGCGGCACCAACAAGAATTCAGGTGCCATGCGGTAGAACGTATTCTCGATCGCAGTGGGGTCGGACAGCACCAGCGCGCCCTGCCCAAAGTAATTGACGAGAAGCGCCGGCAGCACGAAAAACATCCAGCCGAACTGAATCGGCTTACGGCCGAAATGGCCCAAATCGGCGTAGAGCGCTTCGCCGCCGGTGACGACGAGGAAGACCGCGCCGAGCGTGACGAGGCCGATCATGCCGTGGTTCAGCATGAAGTTGACCGCGTACCATGGGTTGATCGCACCCAATACGCTGGGCGCGTCGCTGATATGCATCAGGCCGAGAACCGTCAGCGTCGCAAACCAGACCGCCATGATCGGGCCGAAGAACGAAGCGACCCGCGCCGTGCCGACCCGCTGGACCGAGAACAGCAAAATCAGGATCACCACCGTCAACGGCACGACGTAGCGCTCGAGCGCCGGGGCGGCGTATTTCAGGCCCTCGACCGCCGATAAAACGGAGATCGCCGGCGTGATCATCGAGTCCGCGATGAACATCGACGCGCCGATGACGCCCAGCACCAACAGAAACAAGCTTTTGTTGCCGAGCGCGCGCTGACCGAGCGCCATCAACGACAGCGAGCCGCCTTCGCCGTTATTGTCGGCGCGCAGCAGCAGCAACACGTATTTCGCAGTCACGACGATGAAGAGAGCCCAGACGATCAGCGACAGCACGCCGAGCACGATATCGGGCGTCACCTGCCCACCATGGGCCGCGCCATGGACGGCTTCGCGGAACGCGTAGAGCGGCGAGGTGCCGATGTCGCCGAACACGACGCCGATGCTGCCGAGCGTCAGGCCCCAGAATCCCTGCTGGTGCGGAGCGTCGGGGGCTTCCGTCTGGGCGTCCGCGCTGGTGTCGCTGGTTGTCATGGAGAACTGGAACGCCCGATCCGGTGATTTGATCCGGACCGTTTGGCGTGTCCGCCGCGACACGTCAACTACGAAGCGGCTGCAATGCCCGGCGCGAGCCGAGGCCGAGCCGCCTCAGGCCAAAATAACCTTGGGGATTACGGCTTCAATCCGGGGGGCAGCGGCGGCTCCTCCCGCATCAACGTGATCGTGACGCGGCGATTGGCCGATAGCGTCGGATCGTCCGGAAACAGCGGCTGGGTGTCCGCCTTGCCGGTTACCGAATGAATGTTCTGCGACGGCAGGCCTTCCCGCTCCAAAATCTGCCGCACCGCATTGGCGCGGTCGGACGACAGGTCGAAGGCGTCGTAATTGCCCCGCGCCGGGAGGAAGCCCACGGAGGTATGGCCCGTGATCGCGATCCGCAGCGGCGTGGCCCGCAGCGTCGGCGCGAGTTTCTGCAACAGCAGCCGGGTGCGCTCGTTGGGCACCTTCGAGCCGTCTGCGAACATCGAGCGGCCGTCCTGATCGACGATTTCGAGGTTGAGCCCCTTGCTGGTTTCCTCGAAGATCACGTTTTTCGAGATTTCGGTCAGTTCCGGCATGTCTTGCAAAGCCTGACGCAGCGACGCCGAGGCCAGCGCGAATTCGCGATCGACCTTGGTCTTGGTGCCGGCGTTGCGGCTGCGCTCCTGCTGGTCCGGCGTCGGCGTGTTCGACGCTTCTTCCGGCGGGATGTGGGCGCTGTTTTTCAGCTTCGAGCGGGTCGGCAAACCGTCGGATTCGATCACGCCCGAATAGCGCGCTTCGGTCTGGACGCCGAAAGCATCGCGCATCGACCCGGCGACGATCTTGAGCTTGTCGGAATCCTGGTTCGAGAAGGCCACCAGCATCACGAAATAGCTCAGCAGCAACGCCATCAGATCGGCGAAGGTCACGAACCAGCCGTGACCTCCGTGTTCTTCGGCTTTTTTCTTCTTCGCCATGTCGGACTGCCCGCGCTCTGTTCGCTGTCGGCTTTACGCAGCCGCCATCTCTTCTTGGTCGTGGCGATGTTTCTCAGGCAGATAGGCCAGCAGCATTTCGCGAACCAGTGCCGGGCTCTTGGACTCGCGGATCATGAGGATGCCGTCGATGATGAGCGTGCGGCTGGTCTCTTCGTCGAGCACCTTGACGTGCAATTTGTCGGCGATCGGCAGGCAGATCAGATTGCCCACGACCGCGCCGTACAGCGTCGCCAGCAGCGCCACCGCCATGAACGGACCAAGTTTGGACGGATCGGACATGTTGGAGAACATTTGCACCATGCCGAGGAGCGTGCCGATCATGCCGAAGGCCGGCGCGCAATCCCCGATCGCGCGATAGATTTTCGAGCCTTCGGTGAGATGCATGAGAAAATTGTCGCGGTCGCATTCCATGTTGGCGCGAATGAATTCGAGATCGTAGCCATCGGCGATGTAGCGAACGCCCTTGGCGAGAAACGGATCCGAGGCCTCGACTTTTTCAAGACCGACCGGACCTTGCTTGCGGGCGATTTCGGCGATGCGCGCGAGTTCGTTGACGAGGTCGTGCACCGAAAAGGCGCTCAGCGTGAACGCGAATTTCGCACCCAGCGGAAGGCCATGCATGATCGCGGAGAGAGGAAACCGGATCAGGGTCGCCGCGAACGAGCCGCCGAAAATGATGATGATCGCATGGATGTCGTAAAACATCCGAAAATCGCCACCCATGAGGATGAGCGTGGCCAGAACGGCGATACCGGCAACGAGACCTGCGCTTGTGGCGATATCCATGGAAGCTCCGACGGGACCCGGCCGAGACACATCGCCGGAGTGATGACGCGGATCGTTCTGATCTGCGTAACGCCACCCTAGACGCAGCGCCATTAAGGAGCGGTTACCGAAAAAGTAATCATGAATGGCGCGTTAAACGGCTGCCGCCCGCGGCTCGAGGCACATTGGTTGGAGTTTGCTCCTGTTGCCCGGTCCGGCGCTTCCGCGTATGACCCATCCGAACACGGACAGGGCCGGAAATGACCTATTGCTGCGGAATTCTGGTGCGCGACGGCCTCGTAATGATCGCCGATACGCGCACCAATGCGGGTCTCGACAACATCTCGACCTTCCGCAAGCTGCATGTTTTCAACAAGCCCGGCGAGCGCATCATGGCGATCGCCTCGGCCGGCAATCTGGCGATCAGCCAGTCGGTGCTCTCGACGCTTAGCGAGGGACTGGAAGATTCACCGACCGGCGCGGAGAAGGAAACCCTGCTCAACGCACCGACGATGTTTCAGGCCGCCCAGCGCATCGGCCGCGCCATCCGCCACGTCAACGCCACCGAAGGCGAGGCCCTCGAAGCCGAAGAGATCAATTTCAACGTCTCGTTCCTGTTCGGCGGCCAGATCAAGGGCGAACGGATGCGGCTATTCATGGTGTATCCCGCCGGCAATTTCATCGAATGCACCACGGACACGCCCTATTTGCAGATCGGCGAGCACAAATACGGCAAGCCGGTTTTAGACCGCGCGATCCATTTCGACGTGGAGTTATACGAGGCGCTCAAGACGGGGCTGATCTCGATGGATTCGACGATGCGCTCGAATCTCGGCGTCGGATTGCCGATCGACGTGCTGGTCGTCCGCAAAGACGCATGCGACGCCGATTTGAACCACCGCATCGAGGCCGGCGAGCCCTACTTCCACGATCTGCGCTCGCGCTGGTCCGCCGCGCTGCGGCAGGCGCACAAGAACATTCCGCCGCCGCCGTATAAGAAGGAAAGCTGATCGTAGGATGGGTTAAGCGAAGCGATACCCATCAAGCGACAACAACCGCGATGGGTTTCGCAAGGGCTCAACCCATCCTACCAAACTGCAAAAAAACAAATACCACTTAGGGAGACGCACCAATGGCCACGCAAAAAATCGCAATCGTCACGGGCGCCGGCACCGGCGTCGGCCGTGCGGCATCGCTGGCGCTGATGAAATCCGGCTTTACCGTCGTGCTCACCGGCCGGCGCGAAGACAAGCTGAAGGAAACCCAGCAACTGGGCGAAGGCATCGGCAAAAGCCTGCCGATCGTGGCAGACATGCAAGACCCGGCGTCGATCGCGGCGTTGTTCGCCAAGACGAAAGATGCCTTCGGCCGGCTCGATGTCCTGTTCAACAATGCCGGCATGGGCGCACCGCCGGTGCCGTTCGAAGATCTCGACATCAAGCAGTGGCAGGCCGTGGTCGATACCAACCTCACCGCGCCGTTTCTTTGCACGCAGCATGCGTTCCGCATCATGAAGGACCAGTCGCCGCGCGGCGGCCGCATCATCAACAACGGCTCGATCTCGGCCCATGCGCCGCGGCCGTTCTCCTCGGCCTATACCTCGACCAAGCATGCGATCAGCGGCCTCACCAAAGCAACCAATCTCGACGGCCGCGCCTACGACATCGCCGTCGGCCAGATCGACATCGGCAACGCCGCGACGCCGATGACGGACCGGATGGTCAACGGCCCCGGCGTGTTGCAGCCGGACGGCACGGCGAAGCAAGAACCGCGCATGGACGCATCGGCCGTCGGCGATGCGGTCGCCTACATGGCTAACCTGCCGCTCGACGCCAACGTGCTGTTCATGACGGTCATGGCGACGAAAATGCCGTTCGTCGGGCGGGGATAATAACTGCACCACGCAACGTGGTCATCGGCGACGGCAGATCAGCGGCGAGACAGTGCCTTTTTAGCAGCCGCTAAACTTCCGTCGTCTCGAATGCCGCCGGCAGAATCACTTCAAGCAGTTCGCAGTCGTCAGAATAATCGTTGATGACGTGACGAATGCCGGGTGGCTGCGTCCAGCTCGAGCCCTGCCGCATGGTGATCTCGCCGCGATCGCCGAGCACGGTCTTCACCCAGCCTTGCAGCACATAAACCATCTGAAACTGCGTATCGTGGAAGTGCAGCTTAGAGACCACCTTCGGGTCGCAGGGCTCGGTGAAGCGCAGCACATGCGCGCGAACCATGCCGTTCGTCGCTTCGACCATGCCGAGGTCGCGATACTGCGCGTAAGAGCGCAGGCCGGATTCGAAATCGTCGTTGCGATAATGGCTGATCGCGACGGTCTGCTCCGGGCCCGCCGGCATTTCCGATTGCATCTGTGACGACATGACGACGCTCCCTGATAGGTTTTCAGGGAGCGTAAGCTTGTCCACGTATGGCGACAAGCGTCGCCGTCAGGCATTCGTCCGACGGCGACAATCGCCTCACGGCCGCAGGACGACCTTGATCACGCCGTCCTCTTTGTTGCGGAATTTCTTGTACATGGCCGGCGCATCTTCCAGACTGGCCGGATGAGTGAC
>JANMAN010000437.1:0-3282 GCA_031359885.1 Tardiphaga sp.
GCCCTTGCCCGAGATCGCGCTCAGGTCGACTTTCAACGCCAGCGTCACCGAATCGTCGTGGTGCATGCGCGGCGTGATGTCGATGTTGACGCCGATCGGCTCGTAGTTGAACGAGGTGATGGGCTGCGTCTGCACCCCGCCGGCGGCGATCGGCGCGAAAGTCGTCACCGGCACCGGCACGCGCTCGCCGAATCGCGCCTGCGCCGGAATCCCTTCCGAAGTCCGCAGCTGCGGATTGGCGAGGATGCGCGTCGCCGTGTCGTTCTTCAGCAGGCGATAGTAGAGCGACGGCAGGCTGGTCAGCAGCACATCGGCGCTCGTCAGGTTCGAGAGGCTCTTGAGCGAGATGCCGCCATTGGGCTGGTCGATCGCGACGGCGCCGTTCAGGCCCGAGGATCCCGGCGTCGCGATCTGCAGGCCGTACTCGTGCAGGTGCGTGCGGTTCACTTCGAGCAGCTCGACGTCGATGATCACTTCGGGCCGCGCCTTGTCGATCGCGGAGATGATCTTGCCGGCTGCGGCAATGCGCTCGGGCGTGTCCTTGATGGTGATCGCGTTGGTCGCGGTGATCGCCGACAGGCGCCGCGCGTCGACGACGATGCGGAGCATGTCGATCGTTTCCTTGAGGTCGGCGTTACTCAAGTAGAACGTGCGGACGATCTCTTCCTCGTATTCGCGCCGCTTCGCCGCCGTGTCCGGAACGACCACGATGCCGCGATCGCCGCTCGAGCGCCAGAAGTTGCGCGTCGAGGCGGACAGCAGATTCAGCGCTTCGGCCAGCGTCTTGTTGCGCAGATCGACCGACACCGGCTGATCCCGGAACGTCGGATCGAACACCACGCTGAGATTGGTGAACTTGCCGATCGCTGAATAAACGTCCTTGGCGTTTGCATCGCGGAAGATCACCGAGTCGGGTAGCTGCGCATCGGCCGGCAGATCCGCGCCGGGCAAAGGCTGGGCGAGGCTCTGCGCGATCAGCGATTCGAGCCGGGTCTTGCCGTCTTCACGCACGGCGATCTTGGCGCGCAGCTGCGCGCGCGTGTCTGTCAGCTCGCGATCGAGGTCAGGGTTGCCGGGATTGAGCTCGAAGGCGATCTGGAATTCGATCAGCGCCTCTTCGAGCTTGCCAGTCGCCGCGAAGCGGCGCGCGGCGCTGAAATGATCCTGCGAAGACCGCAGCTTGGCGCGCTCGAGCCCCTGGCGTGCCTCACGGTCATTGGGATTGGCGCGCACCATCTTGGTGTATTCGGCCACCGCGATGTCGTAGTGCTGCGTCATCTCGGCGGTGCGCGCGGTCTTGAGCGAGCCGGTGGCGCTGCTGCTGGCACACGACACCAGCGCGACCGCGACAAGCGCGGACAGTGCGAGATGCGACAAGCGGGCGAGTGAGTTATTTGCCATTGGTCACGACATCCACTCCGCGTGGAATGCGAAACTCGAAGTCTTTATCGGTCAACCCCCGATTTTCCTTCAGGTTAGCGAAGGCGAAGGACGATCGTCCGCCCTGGCTGTCGACGGCCGTCAGGAACTGGATTTGGAGCGTTTTGGCGTCGACGCCGATGCCGATCGACGCGTATTCCGAGCTGGGCTTTTTCGGAACCAGTTTCAGCGTCACCAGGCCCGGTGCAGCCCCGGGCAGGGCTGTGAAGGTCGGCGTGTAGTCACGGGCGAGGTCGGACTGGCCGGCCAGGAACATCGCGGGAATATCGCCCTGGTCCGGACCGGGCGCGGGGCTGACGATGACCTGCTTGTCGGCGACCAGGTGCGTATACAGGCGGGTGCCATCCGAGACGAACACCTTCTTTTCGGGCTTGGTGTAGCTGAATCGCATCCGGCCCGGCCGCTTGATGGTCACGGTGCCGCTCTCGGTCGTCCGGGTGCGGAGGACGCCGCCTTCGTAGGTCTGGACAAAGTCGCCCTGGATATCCTTGATGCCGTTGTAGCGTTGCTGGATCTTCGCCGCGAGCGCGACGGGGTCGCCGCCTTGCGCTTGCAGCGTCCAGGCGCACACCAGCGCAATCGCCGAGGCTAACCACGTCTTCATGGATCCCATGTTAGTTTGACTTGGCCTGCCATGAGGGAGCCTTTGAAATCGAAGATTTCGCAGGCGAGTCGAATGGTGGACGGCGCGAGGATCGAACTCGCGACCTCAGCGTTGCGAACGCTGCGCTCTCCCAGCTGAGCTAGCCGCCCGACAGGCCAATAACCTATTTACTGTATCAAACTTACAGCCGGAATTGAACAGCCGGCTTTTCCCGTATAGTCAATTGAACGTGCCTTCGATCAAACGTATTGGCGTGCTCACCGGCGGTGGTGATGCACCCGGCCTCAACGCCGTTATTCGCGCCGTCGTCAAGTCCGCCTTCAACGCCGGGATTGAAGTCGTCGGCCTCGAAGACAGTTTCGACGGTTTGCTCGACCCCTCGCGGTCGCGCATCCTGACGCCCAACGACGTCACCGGCATTCTCCGCCTCGGTGGCACGATCCTCGGCACCACCAATCACGGCAATCCGTTCGAGTACCCGGTCGACACCGCCGAAGGCAAGGTCGATTACTCGGATCGCGTCGTCGAGACGTTCCACAAGATGGGACTGCAAGCGCTCGTCGTGATCGGCGGCGACGGATCGCTGAGCATCGCGCACCAGTTTTACCTGAACGGCATTCCGGTGGTCGGCGTCCCGAAGACGATCGACAACGACATCGTCGGCACGACGAGTTGTTTCGGGTTCGACACCGCGGTGTCGTTCGCGGCCGACGCGATCGATCGGCTGCACACCACCGCCGAGGCGCACAAGCGCATCATGGTGGTCGAGGTGATGGGCCGCTATGCCGGCTGGATCGCGCTGCAGTCGGGGATCGCGGCCGGCGCCGATGTGATCCTGCTGCCGGAAATCCCGTACGATCCCGAGAAGGTCGCGGCGGCGATTCGGCGGCGCGAAACGCTTGGCGCGAAATTCAGCATCGTCGTCGTCGCCGAAGGCGCCAAGGCGATCGGCGGCAGCTTCACGGTGCGCGAGGCGGCGCGCGCCGGCTACGTCGAGCGCCTGGGTGGCGTCGGCATCGTGATCGCCGAGCAGCTCGAGGAACTGACCAAGCGCGAAGCGCGCTGCGTGGTGCTCGGCCACTTGCAACGCGGCGGCGGGCCGACCGCGTTCGATCGCGTGCTCGCCACACGGTTCGGCGGCGCGGCCGTAGAACTGATTCTGCGCGGCGTGTTCGGTAAAATGGTCGCGAACAATCCGCCGGACATCGTGCCGATTCCGCTCGCCGATGTGGTCGGCC
>JANMAN010000150.1:0-1931 GCA_031359885.1 Tardiphaga sp.
TTGGCGACGTTTTCGTCGCCAGCGCCGTGCCCACCATTTTCTGCTTTAAGGTGGGCACGCTGCTGCGCTACGCGCAGCCTGCTTAGCCCACCCTACGGCCTGCCTCTCGTTTTAAGACCGCACCATCACCCCGCCCGTCAACGGCATCGGCACGCCCGTCGTCGCGGGATAACTCAGCGGCAACCCTTTCAGCGCGCGCACGGCGAGAAACGCGAACGCCTGCGCCTCCATCGCGTCGGCGGACCAGCCATGAACGGCGGCCGCCTCGACCGATGCTGGCGCGAGCCTCTCACGCAGCATCCTCAATAGCGTCTGGTTGCGCGCGCCGCCGCCGGTCACGATCCAACTCTGCGGCACGGCCGGCAGATGCGGAACGATCGCCGCGATCGCTGCCGCCGTGAATGCCGTCAGCGTCGCCGCACCATCGGCTGGCGTCACATCGCCGAGCACGAGCGACGCGAAATCGTTGCGATCCAGCGACTTCGGCGGCGCAGCCCGAAAGAACGGCCGCTGCAAGGCGCGCGCGATCCAGTCCCGATCCGGCGTGCCTTGTGCCGCCAGCCGCCCCGACTCGTCGAACGGCTCGCCGGTCGCTCGCAACACGAAATCGTCCAGCAGCGCATTGCCCGGACCCGTATCGCAGGCGATCAGCACGTCGTCGTCGATATAGGTGATGTTGGAGACGCCGCCGATATTCACCACGACGACCGGACCGGCGACGTCGAGCGAGCGCGCCAGCGCACGATGATAGACCGGCACGAACGGCGCACCCTGCCCGCCGGCCGCGACATCGGCGGCACGGAAATCATGCATCACCTGAAGTCCCGTGGCGGCAGCCAGCATCGCGGCATCGCCGATCTGCACGGTGAGACGCTGTGCCGGGCGATGCAGCACGGTTTGGCCATGGAAACCCACCACATCGATCGCGTCATGCGACACGCCGTGCGCGGCGATAAAAGCCGCGACCGCCTCGGCATGCGCCGCCGTCACCACGCGCTCGGCCTCGGCTAGAATGCCCGGCCGTGCGTCGCGGTCGGACAGGCCCGATGCCTCGCTCAAAGCCTGACGCAAGATTGCGCGCTCGGCGTCGCGATAGGCGCGATAGCCCGACGGCCCGAACGCCGACACGCGTTCGCCGTCGGTCTCGATCAACGCCACGTCTACGCCGTCCAGCGACGTTCCGCTCATCAACCCGATCGCGGTCATGGTCATCGCCGTCATCCCCGAAGCGTCAAACTTGTGTGTATCCGCCGGATTCGATACTGCCACGGCAAGCCGCGCCATGCTCCGGCGCGACGCACCCGACACGCTCAGATCGGCCCCGCCATGACCGCATTCAAATCCGATTTCCTTAACGTGCTGCAAAGCCGCGGCCTCGTCCACCAGATCTCCGATCCCGAGGGGCTCGACGCCGCCTGCACGAAGGGCATCGTCACCGCCTATGTCGGCTACGACGCGACCGCGACCAGCCTGCACATCGGCAATCTGATCTCCGTGACCATGCTGCACTGGTTTCAGGAGACCGGTCATCGCCCGATCACGCTGATGGGCGGCGGCACCTCGATGGTCGGCGATCCTTCGTTTCGCGACGACCAGCGCAGCCTGCTGAGCCCGGAGACGATCGACAAGAACATCGAAGGCATCAAGAAAATCTTCGCGCGCATGTTGAGCTACGAGGATGCTCCGACCGGCGCGCTGATGGTCAACAACGCCGACTGGCTCATGAAACTGAACTACGTCGAATTCCTGCGCGATGTCGGGCGGCATTTCTCGGTCAACCGCATGCTGTCCTTCGATAGCGTCAAGCTGCGGCTCGATCGCGATCAGTCGCTGTCGTTTCTGGAATTCAACTACATGATCATGCAGGGCTACGACTTCGTCGAGTTGAACCGACGCTATGGTTGTACGCTGCAAATGGGCGGCTCCGACCA
>JANMAN010000202.1:0-5529 GCA_031359885.1 Tardiphaga sp.
GCTTGAATAGCGTGACGCCCGGCATTAACGGACCGACCTCTCTCGCGGCTATCAAAAACGCGGACGACAATCTGGCGAGCTTGCGCGCGACACTCGACGATCTCGGGCTGACGGCGTCCACGAACATTATCGTCTCGGCCGATCATGGTTTCTCGACAATTTCGAAAGAAAGCAAAACCAGCCCATCCGTCAAAGCGACGTATCCCAATACGCCCGAGGGATTTCTGCCGCTCGGCTTTCTCGCACTCGATCTTGCAAAGGCGCTCGACCTGCCGCTGTTCGATCCCAATAACTTCAACAAGCCCGTGGCTGAGAATACATTTCCCAGCTCCGGAAACGGTGTGCTGGGTCAGGATCCAGCCAAGCCCGACCTTGTCGTCGCCACCAACGGTGGCTCCGATCTGATCTATCTACCGAATAACGATGCCAAGCTTGTAGAACGAACAGTCGCGGCGTTGATGGTTCAAGACTATGTCAGCGGCATTTTCGTCCGCGACGATTTCGGCCGCCTACCCGGCACGTTGCCGACATCGGTTCTCAATTTGAGCGGCAAAGCTGTGACGCCAAATCCCGCCATCGTGGTGAGTTTCCGCTCGTATTCGACCGGCTGCGACGAGCCGACCAATTGTTCTGTCGAGATCGCGGATACGGTGCTGCGCCAAGGTCAGGGCATGCATGGCAGCTTCGGGCGCGGCGACACCCTGAATTTCATGGCGGCCATCGGACCTGACTTCAAAGCCGGCTTTGTCGATGAGCTTCCTGTCAGCAACGCCGATGTCGGAATGACCGCAGCAGCGCTGCTCAACCTGTCGCGACCGGCCAAGGGCGAGTTGATCGGCCGCGTCATGACCGAAGCCATGCCCAATGGGGCCGTGCCCAATGCCGAGCAAGACGTGTTGCAATCCGAACCGGGCGTCGATGGCCTGACGACCGTTTTGCAAATGCAACGTGTCGGACGCCAGCGCTATTTCGATGTTGCGGGATTTCCAGGCCGTTCAGTCGGTCTCGATGCGCGCAAATAACAGCGATTGTGATCAGACAGAGGATCGATCGACACTGGCTACGCCCGGCGTGAATGCCAAGGTGTCCTCGATCCACTTCGCCACGCGCAACATGCGCAGATCCTGGCGATAGGCACCGACCACCTGCAGGCCGAGCGGCAGCTTGTTGCGCCCGAAGGCGATGGGGAGGGACAGCGCCGGCACGCCCAACAGTGTCCACGGTGCGCAATACTCGGCGTTGCCCGTATGGCCAAGACCCTCCGGCGCTTCGCCGAAGGCCGGCAATGTTATCACTGCATGATAGTTTTCGATGTCGGTCGTAAACGCTGCGCGCAATCGGCTCTGCAGCGCCTTTGCCGTCAGATAGTCGAACGCGCTGCAGGCCATGCCGGTCGCCACCAGCGACTTCAGATGCTCGCTGGTGCGGTGAGGAAAGCGCGCGACGAGATCGACGAAGATCTTCGCGCCTTCGCTGGCCAGAATGACGTTGACGGCATCCCAGTTCGACCGGTCGAGTTCAGGCATCTCGATGTCGTCAACGACCGCACCGGCGTTGCGCAATTTTGTGATTGCGGCCTCGAACGCTTCGCGTTGATCGGGTTCGGCGCGGGTCCATTTGTCGAAACGAACCACGGCGAGCCGCGGCTCGGCCATCGGCGTCACGCCGTCACGCACCGAGACGTCAAAAGCCGGCAAAGGCAGACCATGTGGATCGCCGTTGCTGCTGGCGGATAGCAATGACAACGCATAGGCCACGTCATCGACCCGACGTGCGAAAAATCCGACATGATCGAGCGAGGGGCTGAGATGATGCACTCCCATCCGCGGAATGGCGCCGAAGCTCGGCTTGAAGCCGACAATCCCGTTAAACGCCGCCGGCCGAATAATCGAACCGAGCGTCTGCGATCCAAGCGCGAGCGGTACGATACCGGCGGCGACGGCCGCGGCCGAGCCCGACGACGATCCACCAGGCGTGTGTTTCGTATTCCAAGGGTTTGTTGTCTTGCCGGGATGCCGCCAAGCGAATTCGGTCGATACGGTCTTGCCGAAGATGGTCGCGCCGAGCGCACGTAGACGTTCCACCGGCCAACAGTCTGCATCGGGTATGTGGTCCGCATAGATGGGCGAACCGTTGGTCGTCGGCATGTCCGACGTTGCGAAAATATCCTTGATGGCGACGGGAATGCCGGACAGCGGCCCCGGCCTTCGCACGACATCGACGGGCAAGACTTCGAAAGCTTTCAAGACCGGCTCGACAGCCGCTGCATGCGCAAGACATACCGCCGCGTAATTGTCCGCCGCGCCCTTATCGATCTGGAAATGACGAAGCAAATCGAGAACGCCGGCGTCGCGCGGGACGGGATCGGTCATCATCACTCCCTACCCTATCGTGCTGAAAACTGAGGTGTCGTAGGTCTTGTTGCCTGCACTCGCTTTAAGCAGGCTACGCCTCTTCGTCTAGCAGGCCTCAAAGTTAAACGCCTTTATGCAGTTTAAAACGATCGCGATCTATTTATTGAAAAACTTTTTTTAGTATGGTCATTTCGAATGATGGCAGCGATCAAGAAATCGAATCCCCCATCATGACTGAGAAACCCATTCATCACATCGTGATTGTCGGTGGCGGAGCCGCGGGACTCGAACTGGCGACCAAGCTTGGCGACAGCATAGGGCGCAAAAAACGAGCGCGCATTACACTGGTCGATCGTAGTCGCACTCATATTTGGAAGCCACTGTTGCACTCGGTCGCGGCGGGAAGTCTGCGCCGTTCGCAGCACGAATTGAACTACATGGCCCAGGGACATTGGCACCATTTCAATTACCGAAATGGCGAGATGACCGGGCTCGATCGTGCGGCTAAAACCATTACGCTGGCGCGCACCGTGGACGAGGAAAACCGCGAGATCAGCCCGGAAGTCCAGCTATCCTACGACACGCTTATTGTTGCTGTCGGCAGCGTGACCAATGATTTTGGGACACCGGGAGCCAAACAATATGCCGTGCCGCTGGAAACGCCAGAACAGGCGGCACGCTTCAATCGCCGGCTGGTGAACGCCTGCGTCCGTGTTCAAAGTCAGGTTGAGCCGATCCGACCGGGTCAGCTTCACGTCGCCATTATCGGCGCTGGCGCGACCGGCACGGAATTGGCCGCCGAGCTCCATCATACGGCGCGCGCCGTCATTGCTTACGGTCTGGACAAGATCGACCCGGAGCACGATTTGCGGATCGTCTTGATCGAAGCCGCCGACCGAGTTTTGCCGGCCTTGCCGGAACGCATCTCGACGTCGACCTTGGACCTCTTGCTGAAGATCGGCGTGGACGTGCGCACGAGCGCGCGGGTCGCGGAGGTTTTGGCGAACGGCGTGAGGCTCGCAGATGGAACGGTCATTCCGTCTGAACTGGTGGTGTGGTCGGCGGGCGTGCAGGCTCCGACTTTCTTGGCGAACATCGCGGGCTTGGAGACCAATCGCATCAACCAGTTGGTGGTCAAGCCGACGCTTCAAACGACTCACGACGAAAGCATTTTTGCGATCGGCGATTGTGCAGCGTGTCCGCGCCCCGGATTTGCGCAGAACGTTCCACCACGCGCCCAGGCCGCCCATCAACAGTCAGACTTCATGGTCAAGCAGTTGAACTTGATGCTTGCCGGCGAACCTCTGACAGCCTTTGAATATCGGGATTTTGGATCGCTGGTGTCGCTCGGAAAGTTCAGCACGATCGGGAGTCTTATGGGTTCGGTGATCGGCCGCAGTTTCTTGGTCGAAGGTTACTTCGCACGGTTGATGTATCTCTCCCTTTACAAAATGCACGAGGCGGCCCTGCATGGCAGGGGTCGCACATTGCTCGGCATGATCGGTCCAAAAACGCGTCCCGCGCCGACCGTGAAGTTGCACTAATCCAAAAATTCTCCAACCTAGCCAGCAATGATCAGGCCGGATCGTAGGGACGGAACGCCGTCTTATCTGTCCCGCAATCGGGGCAGCACCAATCGGGGCTCACGTTTGCGAAGCTAGTGCCAGGAGAAATGCCGTCCGCTGCATGGCCATTCGCTTCGTCCAAAATATAATAGCAACCGCGGCAGATGAAGCGATGGAGATCGCGGTTTGCTTCCACGATTGAGACGTCAACGCCGGATATCGATGACGCCGTCTCAGGCACAGCGATCGGATCACCCAACACGACCTTGCCGCTGTGCTTTGTGGTCAGATAGACGCCGAGGTCTTTGTGTCCGAACGCGGCGCGCAGCGAACCGGGAATATCCATGTCGCGTTCGCCATTGACGGGATTGACGTTCGTCGCGCCACATCGCCCGTTGCGGCGATCGACCCGAAAGCTCACATCGCCGAGCCTGATGTCGCTGCCGACCCACTCGAACTCCTGCCACGGTTTCAATCCGTCGACATAGAAGTTCGCGCGGAAACGCAGCGGATCGAGTCTCCGCTCCCATCGCTCCTCAAGATTGCGAAGGGTGGCAAGATTGATCAGTAAGATCACATTGTCCGGCTTGTCCATAAAATGACCGGTGCGACTGCGGACGATCTTCGGTGCGCCGCGCAATGTCGGAACGAGGCTCTGAAAGAATGCCTCGACCTCGGCGCGCCCTTCGGCTGCATTTAGATCAGCGCAAAGCACCTCGTTCTTCCCGGACCACGCCTTGAATATGAGAGTGTTCGGATCGAGTTCGGTTCTGACGCGAGCCAATGCTTCGTCGAGCATCAGCATCACGAAGAGACCTTTTTTGGCCCATTTCGGATCGTGCTCGTCGATCGGTACGCGCGGACGCGCCAGCGCAAAGACGCGATCGAAAGGAAACGGTTGGCCGGGTTGGAGTTCGATTCCCGAAACGGCTTGAGCGCTCAATCCCTTCACCGGGTAACGGTAGATTCCACGAACGATCTGCATGCCATTCTCGACAAAGATATGAGATGCAGATGGTGTCCCATGCGGTGGCGCGGCATGTAGAGCCGGTCTGCGACGATTACTGGGAGCCGGTTTAACGTGGCGTGTTTGAAGGAGCGGCTCATTCACGAGGAGCTCGTCGAGAAAGTCAGGACTTGAATCGAGCGTGTCATCGATTAAGTCCGACAGTTTCGCGATCCCGGTGTCGATCTGTTTTGGCGACAGCGTGGCATAGCCAAGGACGATGCCGCGCTGAGAGAGTTGCGTCCCGAGCGCATCGAAGGCGCTGGCTGATGCGAGCGAATAGATTCCGACACGCGCCTTCGATGCCATCGCTTCGAGCTTTGCAGCCGCAGGCACGCCCTGCGGCAATTGCCAGCAAAGGTGCAATCCGGCTTCACGGCCTGCAAGATCGACCTCGCCGAAATGGCGTCGCAAGGAATCGATCAGCGCATCGCGGCGTTCTCGGTAGCGGGCCCGCGTGCGCAGAAGATGCGCGACATAACTTCCGTCGCGAATGAATTGCGAAAGAACGGCCTGGTCGAGCCAGCCATTGCCGCCGTTCAAAAGAGTCTTGGCCGCGGTCAGTGCATCGACCAGTCCGGAAGGCGCCACGATGTAGCCAAGC
>JANMAN010000445.1:0-2449 GCA_031359885.1 Tardiphaga sp.
GAAGTGTCGGCGATTTTCGTGCTGACCTGGTATTCGCTCGGCATCCTCCTCGCTGCGTCGATCGGCGCATTGGTCGGGCCGCGGCTCCTTCGCTGGTAAGTGTAACCGGGTCGCCAGCCGCCGCGAACTAGGGTCGCCACCAACGGCTCAAAGTCCTCGGGAGACCCTGAAATGATCACCATGAAATCCGGCATCAGCATCGCCACCACCGCCGCCCTGCTCGCGCTTTCGGGCATCGGGCCGACTGCGCCCGCCTTCGCCAAGCATACCACCGCCAAGGTCCATTGTTACGGCGTCAACACCTGCAAGGGCACCTCGGCCTGCAAGACCGCGCACAATGAGTGCCGCGGGCAGAATGAATGCAAGAGCCAGGGCTTCAAGGAACTGACCGCCAAGCAGTGCACGACCGCCGGCGGCAGCCTGACCGCTCCCCAATAAGCCAACCCATGCGGCCCGGCCCCCAACCAGCTGGGCCGCTTTCTTGTTCAAGGACCGATGTGATGGATTTACCGGCATTTGGCGGTTTCGGCCTCGGCCTGCGCAAGCCGCATTATGCGGACTTCATCGACGGTCGAGCTGCGGTTGATTTCGTCGAGATCATCTCGGAAAACTTCATGGTAGATGGCGGTCAGCCGCGGCGCATATTGCGCGAGGTGCGCGACCATTATCCAGTGGCGATGCACGGCGTATCGATGTCGATCGGATCGGCCGACGGGCTCGACCCCGAATATCTCACGCGGCTGCGCCAGTTGATCGACGAGATCGAGCCTTTGTTCGTGTCCGACCATTTATGTTGGACGCGGATCGAAGGGTTTAATTCCCACGATCTTCTGCCGCTGCCCTACACGATCGAAGCGCTGGATATCGTCTGCGCCAATGTCTCGCTCGCGCAGGACCGGCTCGGCCGGACGATGCTGATCGAAAATCCGTCGAGCTACATCGCTTTTGACGAGGCCGACATGAGCGAATGGGAATTCCTCGACGCGCTTTGCCAGCGTTCTGGCTGCGGCCTTCTGGTCGACGTCAATAACATCTTTGTCAGCGCGCAGAACCATGGCTTCGATGCCTTGGCGTACATTGACGCCGTACCGGGCAATCGGGTACGGCAAATCCACCTTGCCGGCCATACCGTCGGCGAGACCATGTTGATCGACACTCACGATCAGCCGGTGTGCGCATCGGTGTGGGACCTCTACGCGCGGTTGATGCCGAGGCTTGGGGCAGTGGCGACGATGATCGAGCGCGACGATGACATTCCGCCGCTGGACGTCCTGCTCGCCGAACTTAAGGTCGCGCGCGATATCGCCGGCACGACAACCGAACGCCGCGCGGCATGAGCCTGCTCAGCTTGCAGCGCGACATGCGCGACTGGCTCGACACGGGGAGCGCCGAATGCGCGGTCCGCTTTGCGTATTCGGCGCAGCCCGGCCTCGGCATTTACCAGAATAACTATCGCGCCCAGCTCGCTGCTTGTCTCGAGGACAGCTTTTCGGTGACGCTCGCGTGGCTCGGGGGCGAGGCCTTTCACGCCGCGATTGTCGCCCACGTCAAATCGAACCCTCCGACCAGCTGGACACTCGACCTGTATGGAGAGAATTTTCCCGCCACCTTGCGACGGTTCTATCCCGACGACCCGGAGGTGGGCGATCTCGCCACGATCGAGTGGGCGCTGAGCGAAGCGTTCGTCGCCCCGGATGCGCCGCCGCTTTCGGCGGATCTTTCGACCATCGATTGGGACGGGGCGAAGATTGAGTTCGTCCCATCGCTGACAATTCACCCGCTAGCGTCGAACGCTCCGGCGATCTGGTCGGCAATCAGCGCCGGCCACGAGCCACCATCGCCGGCGCTCCGCCCCTTGAGCGAAGCTTTGATTGTCTGGCGCTCGGAGGAGACATGCCGATTCCGATCGATCGCTAGCGATGAATGCGATGCGTTTCATTTCCTAGCCCAACCCGGCGCCACCTTCGGCGGCCTTTGCGCAACACTCGGCGAGAGCCAGGTCGAACGGCTCGGCCAATGGCTCGGCCAATGGCTCGTCGATGGCGCAATCACGGGCATCGCTGATGCGACACAATAGGTCGGACGAGCGCTACTAAACCGGAATTTTCGATTGACCGCTGTGGCAGAGAAACGTTCGAAAGCGGACGGTCCGCCCACGGCCATTTTCGCTGCGAAAGGCCAGTCCAAATGGAAAGAGGCCCATGGCTTGCTTCGCTGGGTCAATTCACGCGTTGGCACAACTGACCCGCAATTGTTTGAGTTGACTTCGGAACGCTTCGGCTTCGCACTCCTGAGCGACGAAGCCAACACAGGGTTTGCCCGCAAATTCAGCTATTAGTCCGGCGGAGCCGTCGGCATGGAGGACAAGCACCGGAAGATCATTGCGGACAGAATGCAGCTCGGCGATGACGGCGCCAAGATTGCCTACCGGGAGTGCGTCGCTGAGCAG
>JANMAN010000285.1:0-2695 GCA_031359885.1 Tardiphaga sp.
AAGAGGTGAAGGCCGTGGTGCAGCCGATGCCCGGCGTTACAACTGACGCTGCGTTGACGGACGAGCTGCTGGCGTTCTGCGCTAAACACCTGTCGCGGCAGAAGATGCCACGCTCGATCGACTACGAGGCCGAATTGCCGCGTCTGCCGACCGGAAAACTCTACAAACGACTATTGCGTGACCGCTATTGGGGCGACCGCAAGAGCAGGATTGTTTGAGCGGCTCGCGTTTCCCGGACGCAGTGCGGTGCTTCGCACTTGCGATGCGCCGCTCTGCCGATCCGGGACCGTTACGAAGGCAGCATCTGAAACGGTCCCGGCTCTGCGGAGCAGCGTCGGCGATGCAAGAGCATCGCTGCAAAACGCTGCACCGCCTCCGGGACACGGAACCGAGTGCCGATCAATCTGCCGTCCAGCCGCCGTCGATCACCAGCGACGAACCCGTCATGAGCGCGGACGCGTCGCCGGCGAGAAACACGATCGCACCCATCAGATCCTCGACCGTGCCGAGACGGCCGAGCTTGATCTTCGACAGAACGCTTGCCTTAAATGAAGGGTCTTCGAGAAACGGCCTCGTCAACGGCGTTTCGGTGAACGTCGGGCACAGCGTGTTGACGCGGATGCCCGAACTCGCCAAGTCGATCGCCATCGCCTTGGAGAAACCCTCCATCGCCCATTTCGACGCGCAATACAGCGTGCGGCTGGCTGCACCGACATGGCCCATCTGCGACGACATGTTGATGATCGAGCCACGCACGCCGTCTGCGACCATCTTGCGCGCGACGGCTTGCGCAGCAAAGTAAGCTGCGCGGACGTTGAGGTTCATGACGGCGTCGAAATCGTCGGGGGTGACATCGAGCAGCGGCTTCGGCCGGTTGGTGCCGGCGTTGTTGACGAACACATGATAGGCATCGCGCGACGCAACGACCGATGTGAACCTTTCGATATCCGTGACGTCGATCGTGAGCGCGTCCGCGCTCAGCCCTTGCGCGCGCAATGTCGCCGCAGCGGCCTCGACTTCATCGCCCGTTCGCGCACACAAAGTGACATGCGCTCCGGCCTCGGCCAACGCGGCGGATGCGGCCAGGCCAATGCCCCGCCCGGCACCGCTGACCAGCGCGCGGCGGCCGTCGAGCCGGAACGACGGCGTCTGTGGTAGCGCGTTCATTCCGCGGCACTCGCATAGGGCACGTTGCGCCCGCCATAGCGGCGCACGCGGACATTGGCCTGCTCGGCATGGCCGGCGAAACCTTCCAGCATGCACAGTCGCGAACACACCTCACCGATCATCGCGGAGGCCTCGTCGGTCAGCACACGTTGATACGTCACGGTCTTGAGGAATTTCCCGACCCATAAGCCGCCGGTGTAACGCGCCGCTTTGTTCGTCGGCAGCGTGTGATTGGTGCCGATGACCTTGTCTCCGTATGCGACGTTGGTGCGCGCACCCAGAAACAGCGCGCCGTAATTGGTCATATGCTTGAGGAAATAGTCGGGATCGCGCGTCATCACCTGCACATGCTCGGATGCGATGCGATCGGCCTCGACCACCATCTCCTCATCGCTGTCGCAGACGATCACCTCGCCGTAATCCGCCCATGCCTGCGCGGCAACTTTAGCGGTCGGTAGGATCGTCAGGAGCCGCTCGATCTCGGCCATCGTATCGCGCGCCAGCTTTTCGGAAGTCGTGAGGAGGATCGCTGGAGAATTCGGGCCGTGTTCGGCCTGCCCCAGCAAATCCGTGGCGCACATCTCGCCGTCCACGCTGTCGTCGGCGATGACGAGCGTCTCGGTCGGCCCGGCGAACAGATCGATGCCGACGCGGCCGTAAAGCTGCCGTTTAGCTTCGGCAACGAAAGCGTTACCGGGGCCGACGAGCATATCGACGCCGGCGATCGATTGCGTACCAAGCGCCATCGCGCCGACCGCTTGGATACCGCCGAGGCAGTAAATCTCATCGGCTCCTGCCAGATGCTGCGCGGCGACGATCGCCGGCGCGGGCTTGCCGTGAAACGGCGGCGCGCACGTCACAATGCGGCCGACGCCCGCGACCTTCGCGGTGATAACCGACATATGCGCGGAGGCCAGCAGTGGATATTTGCCGCCCGGCACGTAGCAGCCGACCGAATTGACCGGGATATTCTTATGGCCGAGCACGATGCCCGGTAGCGTCTCGACCTCGATATCCGTCATCGCCGCGCGCTGGTGTTCGGCAAAGTTCTTCACCTGCGCCTGCGCGAATTTGATGTCATCGATGTTACGCGTCGACAACTCCGCGAGGCAGGATTTGATCTCGGCATCGGTCAGCCGGTAGTCGTCACGGTCCCATTGGTCGAACTTGACCGAGAGTTCGCGCACGGCTGCATCGCCGCGCGTCTCAATGTCGGCGAGAATGGCTTCGACCGTCGCACGGACTTTGGAGTCGTCGTCCGCACGCTGCCCAGCATCGCGGCCGCGCTTGAGAAATTTGGCCATAGCAGGCTCCTTATTTAATCGCCTTACTTAATTGCTTGGGGATTGATCGGCGATCCCGCGGCACCCGGCAGATGCAGCGGCGGCGCGGTGAAGAAGAACTCATACACTTTGTCGGCCGCACAATCCTCGGCAAGTTCTTTCAGATAAAAGATTTCGCCCATCGAAATTCCGATCGCCGGAATGACTACCCAATGCCACGGCTGGTTGGCCTCGTTGGTCTCGTT
>JANMAN010000303.1:0-7580 GCA_031359885.1 Tardiphaga sp.
ACGCGGCCCTTGCGGTGAGCGCGGTTCCAAGCCCCAAGGCGACCAAATCGATCGATGATTTTCCGTTATCTTGCAGGCTTTGGAGGCTTTGGGAAGCCCCGCGCGCGCAGCGACGATCCGCCTTGGCCCATCCGGCCTGTCGCTTACGTCGCAGCGACAGCCGTTCGTGGTTTCTGCGACTTCTTTGGCGTCCGCGCTTTCGATTTGGTCGCCTTGGGGCTTGGAACCGCGCTCACCGCAAGGGCCGCGTCACGCCCGGCGCGGAGGATGTCGTCCGACAGATCGCCGGTGCCGGCGATCCGCGACATCAACAACGCACCGATCATGGTCGACAGCGACGCCATGGCTTGCCGCCGTGCCGCCTTCGGGCCGCTATCCGGCAGATTGGCAGCCATCATCTCGATCATCTTCTCGAGCTTCGCCGCAAACGCTTTTCGTGTTTTCGGATTTTCCCGGGCGATATCGGCGCCCAGACTCGGCACGGCGCACCCCTGCCCCGGCGAATCGCGATGCGCCGGCGTCAAATATCGTGTCACGAGGGTTTCGAACCGCTCCGCCGGCGGCTTCTCGGTCGCGATCTTGCGCCAGTTCTCGATCGATCGATCCATCGCATAGGTAAACGCCTCGATCACCAGCGCATCGCGGGACTCGAAGTGCGAATAAAAGCCGCCATGCGTCAGCCCGGCCTCGCGCATCAGGTCCGCGACCCCGATGCCGTGCGCGCCTTTTTCCCGAAGCCGCGCGGACGCCTTCTTCACGATCCGCGCGTGGGTTTCGACCTTATGTTCCGTCGTATAGCGCATGACGATTTCGATCCGTAATGAGCCCCGAATCTAAACCGATGCCCGGCGGCATGCAACCATGCCCGACGATCTCGCACCGCGATATATGACACCCATCATCTTAGCCATGCGCGTCCGCCGCGCGCTGCGATCCGCTTGACAGTCCCGGTTGCGGGGCAAACAAGTTCCGAACGACAAATTTGGAGCGCACGAACCTGATGGACATGTTGAACTCTTATTGCGGCATCGACCGCGATGCTCGCGGCGTCGTGCGGCTGACGATCTGCAATGCCGGGCCGCTGAACATTCTCAACACGCCCGCCATCGACGCTGTCCGCCAGGGCCTCGAGCAACTGGCGGGTGACGACAGCATTCGCGCCTTGATCGTCGTCGGCGAGAGCCAAAAGAGCATGATCGGCGGGGCCGACATCAAGGAGATGGCCAGACTCGATCAGGCTTCGGCGGAACGCTTCATCACGGGCCTACGCGATCTGTGCGAGGCGGCGCGTGCGTTCCCCGCCCCCGTGATCGCGCGCATTCCCGGCTGGTGCCTCGGCGGCGGACTTGAATTCGCTGCCGCGTGCGATTTCCGCGTCGCTGCTCACGATTCGAAATACGCGATGCCGGAAGTCAAAGTCGGCATTCCCTCCGTGATCCATGCGGCGCTGCTGCCGCGACTGATCGGCTGGGGCCGCGCCCGATGGTTCATCATGACCGCCGCCACGATCGACGCGCCGACGGCCCTGCAATGGGGGCTGGTCGATGTCGTCGCCGGCGAAGGCCAACTCGATGCTGCCGTCGAAACCATGGTCGAGATGCTGCTCGACTGCGCCCCGCAGGCGCTGAGGGCTCAAAAAGATTTGTTGAGACAGTGGGAAGAACTGCCGCTGACCGAGTCCGTCAATCTGAGCGTCAAAGTCTTCGGTGAGGCCTATCTGACCGGCGAGCCGCAACGCTTGATGCAGGGGTTCATCGATCGAAAGCGATAGTCGGCCGGAGATTGCGACAGTGCTGCCATGCTGCGAAACAACTTTTCAGATCGGCACTCGCATTATATGATCAACGTCATTCCATAACAGTGGAATCGCTCGCGAGGACAGACGCATGATTTCCGACCGCCTTGCATCGGCACTGGCCCGCCGCGACATTCACTATGGCTGGGTGATGGTCGGCGTCACGTTCCTGACGGCACTGGTCAGCGCCGGTGCGGTCGGCGCCCCGGGTGTCTTCATCCTGCCGCTGCAAAAGGAATTCGGCTGGACCACGGCCGAGATTTCGTCGGCGCTTTCGATCCGCCTTGTGCTGTTCGGGCTGATGGCCCCCTTCGCCGCTGCGCTGCTTAATCGCTATGGCCTGCGCAACATTACGCTGATCGCGCTCTTGATCGTCGTCTCCGCGCTGGTAGCCTCGCTGTTCATGACGCAACTCTGGCAGTTGATGCTGTTGTGGGGCGTCGTCGTCGGCATCGGCACCGGGTTGACCGCCCTTGTGCTCGGCGCGACGGTCGCGGCACGCTGGTTCAATGCGCGGCGCGGTCTCGTGGTCGGCATTCTCACCGCAAGCGCCGCGACCGGACAGTTGATCTTCCTGCCGATCCTCGCGGCCCTGACCGAGCGCGTCGGCTGGCGCTCCGCGATGGCGCTGATGTGCGTGATGCTCGGCGTCGCCGCCTTAGCGGTCCTGCTCGCGATGCGCGATCGCCCGAGCGATCTCAATCAGCGTCCCTATGGCGACACCAGCACCGATCCGATCGTGGCACCGCCGCCATCCACCGCGCCGATCATGGCGGCGGCGCTCGGTGCCCTGCGCGATGCCGCCAAGACGCGCGTCTTCTGGATTTTGTTCGGGACGTTCTTCATCTGCGGTGCCAGCACCAACGGCCTCATTCAGGTGCACCTCATCCCGATGTGCGCCGATTTCGGCATCCCGCAGGTGCAGGCGGCGGGGCTTCTCGCGGCGATGGGCGTGTTCGATTTCGTCGGCACCATTCTGTCCGGTTGGCTGTCCGATCGCTACGACAATCGCAAGCTTCTGTTCTGGTATTACGGATTGCGCGGGCTATCCTTGCTGTTTCTGCCGATGACGGATTTTTCGTTCTACGGCTTGTCGATATTCGCCATGTTCTACGGTCTCGACTGGATCGCGACGGTGCCCCCGACTGTGCGCCTGACCGCGCAAAAATTCGGACCGGAGCGCGCCGGCCTCGTGTTCGGCTGGATTTTCGCCGGGCATCAATTGGGCGCGGGAATGGCGGCGTTCGGCGCGGGGCTGTCGCGCACGATGTTGAACAGTTATCTGCCGGCGTTCTTCGTGGCCGGCGCGCTGTGCCTCGTCGCAGCGGTGTTCGTGATGCTGATTTCACGGCCGGTGAAAGCTGCGGCGGCTTGAATTTCGGATCAAAGCTCATGTCATCCCTCCCCTCGCTCTTGCGTGGGGAGGGTCGGCCAAGCAGCGCAGATTGGCGCAGCCAATCGCGCGCGGAGGCCGGGGTGGGGCAGGACCACTGACGACCAACGATAGACCCCACCCGACTGGCCCAGGCGGGCCAGCCACCCACCCCGCATAAGAGGGGGGAGGGAAAAAGAAATAGCTAAGGCCGCAGCGTCATCGTCGCGACGCCCGGCGTGCGCAGAGGCTCTGCCAGCCGAACGAAGTCGCAGATCATCGCGCGCGTCTTGCGCGGATCGATGATCTCTTCGACCCAGAAACGCTCGGCCGACCGGAACGGCGAGCGCAATTTGTTGAGCCGGTCCTCGATGGCCTTCAACTCGGCGGCCGGCTCGTCCGCCGCCGCGATGTCCGCGCGGTAAGCCGCCTCGATGCCTCCTTCGAGCGGCAGCGACCCCCAATAAGCCGAAGGCCACGCGTAGCGCAGCGACAGCCGGCCCGCCGGCTGATGCACGACGCCAGCGACGCCGAAGGCGTTGCGGATGATGATCGTGCACCACGGCACGGTGGTCTGGTTGACGGCGGCCATCGCGCGGACGCCATGCCGGATGGTCGCGGCCTTCTCGGCGTCGAGCCCGATCATAAAACCGGGACAATCCATCAGATAGACGATCGGCAAATGGAAGGTCTCGGCGAGATCGACGTAGCGCACGACCTTGTCGCACGCCTCCGCCGTCCATGAGCCGCCATAGTGGTAGGGATCGCTCGCCAGCAACAGCACCGCCCGCCCCTCGAAGCGCGCGAAGCCCGCGATGATCGAACGCCCGAAATTCGCACTCATCTCGAAGAACGAACCGCTGTCGACGACCGCCTCGATGATCGGCCGCATCTTGTAGACCTGTCGGCGATTGCGCGGCACGGCCTTGAGCAGCTTCTCATCCGCACGTTCGGGATCGTCGTCGCACGCGATCGTCGGCGGCACGTCAAACACCGACGAGGGCAAATACGACAGAAATTTTCGCGCGCACGCGAAGGCGTCTTCTTCCGTCTCGACCGCATGATCGACGCCGCCGGCGCGGGTCTGGATGTCAGCGCCGCCCAATTCCTGCTTGCTGAGATCTTGCCCGAGCCGCGCCACCACAGGCGGCCCCGCAACGAACATCGCGGAGCTGGTCGTCATCACCGAATAATGGCTCGCGGCCAGCCGCGCTGCGCCAAGCCCTGCCACTGAACCGAGACCGAGGCCAACGACGGGGACGCGCGCCAGATTGGCGGTCGTGTAGTGATACCATTCGTTGCCGCCGATGCCGCCCGGCAGGTTCGCAGCGCCTTTCGTCTCGATGGTCTTGACCGAGCCGCCGCCGCCGGAGCCTTCGATCACGCGAATGATCGGCAGCCGAAAATCATGCGCCATCTGCTCGGCCATCAAAGGCTTCGCGGAAATCGACGCGTCGGCCGAGCCGCCGCGCACGGTGAAGTCGTCGCCGACGACGACCACCGTGCGGCCGTCCACCTTGGCGCGGCCGAACACGCAATTCGCTGGCGTCACCATCTGCAATTCATTGGCGGCATCGTATTCCGCGATGCCGGAGACCGCGCCGATCTCGTGAAACGTATTGGCATCGACCAGCTTGTCGATGCGCTCGCGAACGTTGAGCCGGCCCTGATCGCGCTGGCGTTTGACTTTGTCGGCGCCGCCCATCTCGTGGGCAAAGGCTTCGCGCCGCGCGAGCTCGTCCAGTTCTGGTTGCCAGCTCATATCGTGTCTCTCCCGGTTGTGTTTTTTTGTCAGCGTTTGCGGCTTTGCCGCTTACCGTGGATGCGTCGGTCTTCGTCGTAACGGCAAAACAGCGCTGTTCCGCCGTGCGGAATAAAATTCCGCTTGCGGAACAGGCTACAGCAGGCGATCTTCCGCCACAACATCGAGCCGCCGGGCGTATCGCCCGCTTCCAGAAAGCATTAAGTTCAACGCGGCCTTCTTTGCCGCGTCGCTTATGTGCCGCGGCCGCCGGGAGAACCAATGCCTGAGATCAAGATCGTCACCGATGTCGCCGGTCGCGTCTGCGCTTTACCCGTCAACGTCGGCGATGCCGTGAACGACGGCGACGAGATCGCCTTCGTCGAAGCGATGAAGATGGAAATTCCCGTGACCGTCACGGCCAATGGCAAGATCAAATCCGTGCTGGTTCAGCTCGACGACGTGCTGACGGAAGGTCAGGTCGTCGCGATCATCGAAACCTAGGTTGCAATTGCGACCCGAACCGGTAGCGCGACAATCTGTCCTGCCGATCGAACGCGCTCATGCTTGCACTGGCGTGGCCCAGCGGTGTCTGTGCGAATGAACATAAAATGCGCGACCCGGAGACCGGGCGCATCCAGGAGGAACATCATGACACGTCTCGCCACACTCACATCCGCCGCCGCACTCAGCGTGTCGCTCCTCGCGATGCCCACGGCCCGCGCGCAGGAGGTCAAGCTGCCGTCGTCGCTGACGCTGACCGCTTACGACACCGGCACCGCCGGCTTCAACATCGCGGTCGCCGTCGGCAAGATGATGAAAGACAAATACAGCTCGGACGTCCGCGTGCTGCCGGCCGGTAACGACGTCGCCCGCCTCGCGCCGCTGCGGGCCGGTCGCGCTGTCGCGTCCGCGATGGGGTCGGGCTCCTACTTTGCGCAGGAAGGCGTGTTCGAATTCGGTGCCAAGGAATGGGGACCGCAGCCGGTTCAGGTTCTGCTCGGGACGATCGATTGCAACGGCGCGACGCTCGGCGTCGCTGCGGACACCGGCGTAAAGCAGTTGAAAGACTTGCGCGGCAAGCGCGTCGGCTTCGTCGTCGGTTCGCCGGCGCTGAACCAGAACGCGCTGGCGATCATGGCCTATGCCGGTTTGACCAAAGCCGACATCAAGCCGGTCGAATTCGCCAGCTACGGCGCGATGTGGAAGGGCCTCGTCAACAACGATGCCGACGCCGGCTTCGCGACCACGATCACCGGCCCCGCGCGCGAACTCGAAACCTCGCCGCGCGGGATCGTCTGGCCGCCGATGCCGCCGGAGGACAAGGCGGCATGGGAGCGCGTCAAGAAGGTCGGCGCGTTCTTCACGCCGCATGTCGCGACCTGCGGCGCAGGCATCACGCCCGACAAGCCGATCCAGTCGGCGACTTATCCCTATCCGATCTTCGTCACCTACGGCACGCAGAGCGCCGACAGCATCTACGCGATCACCAAGGCGATGGTCGTCAATTACGAGGCCTATAAAGACGGTGCGCCCGGCGCGGGCGGCCTCGCCGCCGACCGCCAGACGATGAAGTGGGTGGTGCCGTTTCACCCCGGCGCGGCGAAAGCGCTGAAGGAAGCCGGCAACTGGACCGACGCCGATCAGGCGCATAATGACGGCCTGCTGAAGCGGCAAGAAGTCCTGATGGCGACATGGGCCGACTACCGCAAAACCAATCCAACCGGCGACGATGCCGCCGTGCTCAAGGGCTGGATGGACGCGCGCAAGGCAGCACTTGCCAAGGCCAACATGCCGAACGGTTTCGAGGATTGAGAATCTGTTTGTCCCGGACGCGGTACATCCCTGCGCCGCGTCCGGAACAAGAGGTCTCGTAAACTTGAATTCTCGAACGAATAGTTAGAGTCACGATGTCGCCTGCCACGCCGCATGATCCCAGCCGCCCGGTCACATCGGCCGAAGCCGCCGCCATCGCGAAAGAGCGACTGAACCCGCATGACCCGCACGACCCCGACGCCGGCGCGGCCGACCTTCAGGAATCCGAAGTCACGCGCATTCGCAAATTGCAAAATTTTTGGCGCTGGGCGCTGATCGTTGCGACCGCGCTGACCATCCTACTCTGCATCAACCAGCAAATCTCGCTGCGCTTCTTTGTCGGCTACACCCAACTCAACACCGAGTATTTCTATCTGCTGATCGCGCTGATGCTGCCGTTCACGTTCCTGATCTTTCCAGGATCGACGAAGGCTCCGCTCGATCGCATTCCCTGGTACGACATCGTGATGTTCGTTGCGACCTTCGGCTCCGCGATCATGCTGATGCTGAACATCCGCAACGCCGCGCAGTTCGGTTGGGAGTTCGACGGCGCGCCGAAAACCGTGATCGGCGCTGGCCTGGTGATGTGGTTCGCGCTGATGGAGGCGCTGCGCCGCACCGGCGGTTGGAGCCTCTTGCTCAGCGTGTTTCCCTTCACGCTATATCCGCTATTCGCCGATTCCAAATGGTTCGGGCCATTCCGCGGCACGCAATCGACGCTCGAACAGACCACCGCCTATCACGTTCTGTCCGGCGAAAGCCTGCTCGGGATTCCGATCCAGGCCTTTGCCGACACGGTGATCGGCTTTCTCGTTTTCGGCACCGCGCTGATGATGACCGGCGCCGGAAAGTTTTTC
>JANMAN010000305.1:0-1829 GCA_031359885.1 Tardiphaga sp.
TCATCGTCAACTTCTGATGCCGAAATTGATGCCAAGGTTGGTGCGTCGCGCCAGAGCCAGACTGAAGCCGGCCGGCGAAGCGGTCATCGGCGGTTTGACGGTCGGCATGCTGCGCACCACGCGGTATTTCGACGACGTGAAGACCGCCAATCTGTTCGGGCGGATCGCGCAAAAAATTGCGCCGTTCACGCGCGAGGACAACGTCGGCCGCGCCAACCTGACCGCCGCATTCCCGGAAAAATCCGCCGCCGAAATTCAAGCGATCCTCTCCGGCGTCTGGGACAATCTCGGTCGCGTCGGCGCTGAATTCGCGCATCTCGACCGCATCTGGAAATACGACGTCGATCATCCCGAAACCAGCCGCATCGAAATTTCCGAGCGATCGCATGAGTTGTTTTCGCAACTGCATGACGACGGCAAGCCGGCTTTGATTTTCGCAAGCCATCTCGGCAATTGGGAATTGCCGGCGCTTGCTGCCTCGGCGCATGGCTTGAAATCCGCCGCGCTGTATCGCCGGCCGAACATCGCCTCGGTCGATCGCGCGATCAAAGACATGCGCGCAGTGAACATGGGGACGCTGATTCCGACCAGCGCGAGCGCGCCGATGCAAATCGCGCAGGCGCTGCACGACGGTCACCATGTCGGGATGCTGGTCGATCAATATTACACCAACGGCGTGGAGGTCGAGTTCTTCGGCCGCACGACACGCGCCAATCCGACGCTGGCGCGGCTGTTGCGGCAGATCGAGTGCCCGGTGCACGGCGTGCGCATTATTCGGCTGCCCGACAATCGATTTCGTGCCGAGATTTCCGAAGAGGTGCCGCCGGTGCGCGATGCGTCCGGCAAGATCGACGTTCAAGGCATGATGCAGGCGATCACCACGGTAATCGAGGGCTGGGTGCGCGAACATCCCGAGCAATGGCTCTGGCTGCATCGGCGGTGGCGGTAGGTGTCGTCATTCCGGGGCGCAAACACTGGCGACGCCTTCGTCGCAAGTGTTTGTCGAGCCCGGAATCCATACTCCCTGACGGGGGTTATGGATTCCGGGCCTGCGCCACTCTCGTCGGCTTTCGCCGACGTCGAGATGCCGCATCCCGGAATGACGAGGCTCGACGCCTACCGCCCCGTCTTCACCCGCGTCCATAAGCGATTGACGATGCGTTGCGTCGCCGGATCGCGCGCGGAAATCACGAACAGCTTCTTGAGCATCGCCTCGTCCGGATAGATCGTCTTGTCCGCGAGGATCTTCGGATCGATCAGCTTTTGGCTGCCGAGATTGCCGTTGGCGTATGACAGAAAATTCGTGTTCTTCGCAGCAACTTCGGGCCGCCACAGATAGTCGATCAGCGCATGCGCTTCGGCGACGTTCTTCGCGTCGTTTGGAATCGCGAGATTGTCGAAGAACATCTGCGCGCCCTCTTTCGGGATCGCATAGCCGATCTCGACGCCCGACTTCGCCTCAGCGGCGCGGGCCCGCGCCTGCATGATGTCGCCGGACCAGCCGACGACAAAACAGATTTCGCCGGTCGCGAGCGCGCTGAGATATTCCGACGAATGAAACTTGCGCACCGACGGCCGAACCTTCGCGACCAGATCAGCGGCCTTCTCAAGCTCCGGCTGTTTTGACGAATTCGGATCGAGCCCGAGATAGCTCAGCGCCGCCGGCAGGATGTCGTCGGCCGAGTCCAGCATGTGGACGCCGCAATCCTTGAACTTGGCGAGATTCTCCGGCTTGAAGACGATGTCCCAACTATCGATCGCGGCATCGGGCCCGAGAATTTTCTGGATCGTCTTGACGTTGTAACCGATCCCCGTGGTGCCCCACATGT
>JANMAN010000317.1:0-1824 GCA_031359885.1 Tardiphaga sp.
ATCCTGGATCAGGACCTCGCCGTCATAGCCGTCGAGGGCAGCGAGGACAGACGCAAGATCTTGCGCACTTCGGACCCGCCATACACCACGACTTGCGGTACCGATCGATGTTTTAACGATGCACGGGTAATGGATCGCGGCGCGCAGATCGAAGGGGTTGCTTACGATCCGCGTCGGCGGCTGCGCCAGCCCTAAGCCATTTAGCAGACGACTGAATCCGGCTTTGCTATGGGTCGTGCGATAGCTCGAAAACGACGGCAGCGCCGCGTTCGGAAATTGTGACGGTATCGTGGCCATCGCCAATCCCTGCTCGTGGATCGGCAGCACCACGTCGAATCGTTCGCGCGCATTCAAATCCCGCACGAAATCCAGAAATCCGAGCGGGTCGTCGCGCAGACCCGGACAGCGATGCCACGCCGCGACATGCCGCGAGAACCGCGCCAGACCGAACCGGCCGGGATCGCACACCTCGACGCGATGACCGGCGCGTCCGAGCAGCGTCACCGCCTGGCGCGCCGACGTGCTGCTGCCCTCGGTGAGCAACACGCGGAGCGAACGGGACTGTGAGGCGTTGGACATCTACCGGGTATGATCGCGTAGCAAGGCAGATGTGTCGCCTGATCTATCGTCGCAGCCGCAATTCGCTACCATCTATCCTCGACTGGACCCGCTCGATGTTCCCGCCCGCATGCTGACCGTTTCACGTCTGACCAAATCCTATCGCTCGGCCGATATGCCTGTCGCGGTGCTGCGCGGCGTCGACCTCGTCGTCGCCGCCGGCGAGAGTGTCGCGCTGACCGGCGAGTCCGGCAGCGGCAAGAGCACGCTGTTGCATCTGATCGCCGGCCTCGACGCCGCCGACAGCGGCAACATCGCGCTCGGCGATATCGACATCACCGCGTTGACCGATTCGGGCCGCGCGGCCCTGCGCCGCGATCGACTCGGGCTTGTCTTTCAGCAGTTCAACTTGATCCCGAGTCTCAACGTCGCTGACAACCTTGCCTTTCAAGCGCGTATCGCCGGCCGACACGATGCGGTTTGGCACGACGAGTTGGTCGAACGCCTCGGCCTAGGCGCTTTGCTCAAGCGCTATCCCGAACAGCTGTCCGGCGGACAACAACAGCGCGTCGCGATCGGCCGCGCATTGGCGATCAAGCCGGCCTTGCTGCTTGCCGACGAGCCGACCGGCAATCTCGACGAAGCCACCGCCGATGAGGTGCTGCATCTCGCGCGCGATCTCGTGACGCGAAGCGGCTGCGCGCTGTTGATGGTCACGCACTCGGCACGGCTTGCCGCGACGCTCGACCGCCAAGTGCAATTGAGCGCGGGTATCGTGTCGGGTCACGTCGCGTGAGTCGCGCGCTGTGGAGCCTTTCGGTGCTGCTGAGCCATTGGCGGCGGCATCCGATGCAACTGGCAACGTTGCTGATCGGTTTGATCGCGGCGACGGCCTTGTGGAGCGGCGTGCAGGCGCTCAACCAGCAGGCGCGCACCAGCTACGATCGCGCGGCCAGCGTATTCGGCGGCGCGCGCACCGCGACGCTGGCCGGACGCGATGCGCCGACCTTTGCGCAATCGCTTTACGTCGATCTGCGTCGCGCCGGTTGGCCGGTGTCGCCGCTGCTCGAAGGCCGCGTCCAGATCGGCGGCAAATCGCTGCGGCTGCTCGGCGTCGAGCCGGTGACGCTGCCGGTCCAATCCGCCGGTACGCCGGAGATCGGCCGCGACGGTTTGCAGAATTTTCTCACGCCACCGTTCGAGACGTTGGCCGCGCCTGAGACATTGACGGACCTCGGCCTGCGCGCGCGCGATACGCCCGAAATC
>JANMAN010000321.1:0-3130 GCA_031359885.1 Tardiphaga sp.
GGCAAGATCGTCGACTGGTTGTCGGAGCAGGCGGACATCGTCGCGCGCTTCCAGGGCGGCCATAATGCCGGCCATACCCTCGTCATCAACGGCAAGACCTACAAGCTGGCGCTGTTGCCTTCCGGCGTGCTGCGGCCGTCGAAACTCGGCGTCATCGGCAACGGCGTGGTGTTCGACCCGCAGGCGTTCCTTGATGAAGTGGAGAAGCTTCGCGCGCAAGGCGTCGCCATCGGCCCGGAGAACCTGCGTGTTGCCGAGAATGTCACGCTGATCCTTCCGCTGCATCGCGATCTCGATGCATTGCGCGAAAACGCCAGCGCCGTTCATGCGATCGGCACGACGCAGCGCGGCATCGGCCCGGCCTACGAAGATAAGGTCGGCCGACGCGCCATTCGGCTGATGGACCTCGCCGATCCCGACACGCTGCCCTACAAGATCGACCGGCTGCTGGCGCATCACAACGCGCTGCGTCGTGGCTTCAACCTGCCGGAATTCGACGGAACCAAAATTCAGGCCGATCTGATGGCGCTGGCACCGCATCTGCTGCCGTATGCCGAGACGGTGTGGCGGCTGCTCGATCAGAAGCGTCGCGAAGGCAAGCGCATCTTATTCGAGGGCGCGCAGGGCGCGCTGCTCGACGTCGATCACGGAACCTATCCCTACGTTACTTCGTCGAACACCGTGGCGGCCCAGGCCGCGACCGGCACCGGCATGGGACCAGGCGCGGTCGGCTACGTGCTCGGCATCTGCAAGGCCTATACGACCCGCGTTGGTCAGGGGCCGTTCCCGACCGAATTGCACGACGAAATCGGCGAGGAAATCGGCCGCCGGGGCAAGGAATTCGGCGTCAATACCGGGCGCAAGCGGCGCTGCGGCTGGTTCGACGCCGTGCTGGTGCGCCAGACGGTGCGCACCTGCGGCATCAATGGGCTGGCGCTGACGAAACTCGATATCTTGGACGGTTTCGAGACGATCGAAGTCTGCGTCGGCTACAAGCTCGACGGCCGCGAGATCGACCATCTCCCGGCCGGCGAAGGCGCGCAGGCGCGGATCGAGCCGATCTACGAGACCATCGAGGGGTGGAAGGAGCCGACCGCCAATGCGCGCTCCTGGGCCGATCTGCCCGCGCAGGCAATCAAATATGTCCGCCGCGTCGAGGAACTGGTTGGCTGTCCGATCGCTCTGCTTTCCACGAGCCCGGAACGAGAGGATACTATTCTCGTGCAAAACCCGTTCGAGGCTTAACCGATCGTTACCGGAAGGCGCGTAAGATTTGAATCAAGATGGCTGATTACTACCCGCTGATCGCCCGCGCCATCTCCGGTCTGGACCCCAGCGCCCCCGGAGAACAACGTCGCGCGCTCTATGAGCGGGCGCGCTCGGCGTTGATCGCCCAATTGCGCAGCGTCCAGCCGCCATTGACCGAATCCGAAATCACCCGCGAGCGGCTGTCGCTCGAAGAGGCCGTCCGCAAGGTCGAGTCCGAGGCCGCCCAGCGCGCCCGCGCGGTTCGCGATGCCGCCCGCGCCAATCGCGGCAAACCCGGCGAAACGCCGTCCACAGCCTCGTCGCCCACGCAAACGCCGTCGGCTCCCGCGCCGCGTGCCAATGCGACCGCAACGTCCCCGTCGCTGCGTCCGGCGCGCGAGTTGCGCGCCAGTCCGCCGCCGCCCGCACCCAGCCAGCCGCTCCCGCGTCCCCAACCACCCCAGGATGCACCGCGGCGCGCCGATTCGTCGACGCAGCCCAATTCAGGCCAGACCCAGTCGCCCGGCATCCGTGGGTTCCGCGATGTGACTGCCGATGCCGACGATCTCGGCCGTGCCACGGCACAGGCCAATCGTTCGGCGCGCAAGACCTACGCCAACGTGCCGTCGCCGACGCCGGAATTCGATCGGCTCGAACCGTCGATGGAAGATCGTGGCAATGACACCGGCGGTCATGGCTATGACGAGCTGACCGGCGACGACGTCTCGCGCATGCCGCAGCAGATGCCGCCGGTGCGCAGCCGCCAGCCGAAGCAAAAAGAGCGCGTGCCCGACCGCACGATGGATCGCGATTCTGATCGCGAGGTGCGCCGCCGCGCCGGTGGCGGTTTCCCGCTCAAGAGCGCGATCGCGATCGGACTGATCATGATCCTGATCGGGGCCGGCTTCCTGTGGGGGCCGAAGGCTTACTCCTCGCTGCGCGCGATGTTGAAATCAGGTCCGACCACGACCACCGCCGATCTGCCGAAGGACGGCGCGGCAGCGCCGCGACCCAAGATCGCCGATCGCGTCGGCCAGCCGTCCGAGCAACTCGCGGCAGTGGCGCAGCGCGTCGTTCTTTACGACGAAGACCCGGCCGATCCGAAGGGCAAGCAATATGTCGGCACGGTGGTCTGGCGCACCGAGCAGATGAAGGGCTCCGGTAGTCAGGCCGGCGACCTCGCCGTGCGCGCCGACATCGATATTCCTGAGCGCAAGTTCAAGATGACGATGTCGTTCCGCCGCAACACGGATACGTCCTTGCCGGCGAGCCATACCGCCGAACTGACGTTCGTGCTGCCGGCGGATTTCAGCGGCGGTGGCGTCGCCAACGTGCCGGGCATCCTGATGAAATCCAACGAGCAGGCGCGCGGTACGCCGCTCGCCGGGCTCGCAGTCAAAGTCACCGACGGGTTCTTCCTGGTCGGGCTGTCGAATGTCGATGCCGATCGATCGCGCAACATTCAGCTCCTGAAGGAGCGCTCGTGGTTCGACGTGCCGCTGGTCTACACGAACCAGCGCCGCGCCATCATCGCGATCGAGAAGGGCGCGCCCGGCGAGCGCGCGTTCAACGACGCCTTCGCCGTGTGGGGCGAGTAGGGCTTCGCCTTTAAAGTCCGTGGAGTGGGTCTCTGCGTCCGCCGGAACGAACAGATATTTGTGTCGTCGAAGTTCCAAAAATCAAACCGCGGACTGACCAAGGTGCGACGACAACGTCGCTAGGCCGCGCGGTCGCTTTGCGTCAAAGAGTGCAATCAGCAAACGCAAAGAGGTATCATGAGCGTCGGACTGATTGCGCTTCTCGACGATATCGCGGGGCTTGCGAAAGTTGCCGCCGCATCGGTCGATGACATCGCGGGGCAAGCAGCGAAAGCCGGCGCGAA
>JANMAN010000332.1:0-2133 GCA_031359885.1 Tardiphaga sp.
CGGCATCGACGTCGGAGCCGACCAACGCAACCCCCTCATCGTCCCGGTGCGGTTTCGCGATCTCATTCGCCCGGAAAATTACGACCGCTTCCGTTGGAAGTTCTTCAGGGTGCATTTCCAGTTCGTGATGGCCAACGAACGGCCGCATGCCTACGATTTTTTCATGATCGCCTGCGGGCCCTTGGCCCTCGTTCAGCGCGTGTTCAGGCCCTCGGCGGCACTTGATATCGCAACCGGAGATGTCGTCACGCGGGCAAGGGCCTGGAAGCAGTTCGGCAACGGACCCGTCCCGCTGCCGGAATCGACCGAAATCGCGACGATGGAACCTGCGCGCCAAAATAGCGGTTAATCGATTGAACCAAAACAGCTTTTGGCACGACTCCGCTACAGGTGACGACGCAGGCTGGAGATTGGCTTTGACCGCGTCTTTAGTGTAAAGGGTCCGGTATATTGCGGGTGATCGCCTGTCCGCGCCCTATTAAGGTTGATAAGCGCTTCGACCGGCTCATGAAAATGTTCGGCAGAACAGGGCTGCAAAGAGTGCTATTTGGCATAGCAATCGATTGAAGTCTCTTTGAAGGCTTCAAATCATCAGGCTTCCCAGTTCACGGGGAGACGGCACGGACTGGCGCTTTGGGAGCGCTACGGTTCGATGTCAGGCTGCCGTGAACGTGCAACATTGGAATGACGCCGTGACTGATTTTAGTAAAACGCCGCTGCTGGACACCATTCACAACCCGGACGATCTGCGCCGGCTCAAGATCGAGCAGGTCAAGCAGGTCGCCGACGAGTTGCGGCAGGAGACCATCGACGCCGTGTCCACGACCGGCGGTCATTTCGGCGCGGGTCTCGGTGTCGTCGAATTGACGACGGCATTGCATTACGTGTTCGACACGCCGCGCGACCGCTTGATCTGGGACGTCGGACATCAGGCCTATCCGCATAAGATTTTGACCGGACGCCGCGATCGCATCCGCACCTTGCGCACGGCCGGCGGCCTGTCCGGTTTCACCAAGCGCACCGAGAGCGACTACGACCCGTTCGGCGCCGCGCATTCCTCGACCTCGATTTCGGCCGGTCTCGGCATGGCCGTGGCCCGCGATCTCGCCGGCGGCAAGAACAACGTCATCGCCGTGATCGGTGATGGCGCGATGTCGGCCGGCATGGCCTATGAAGCCATGAACAATGCCGGCGCAATGAATTCGCGGCTGATCGTCATCCTCAACGACAACGACATGTCGATCGCCCCGCCGGTCGGCGCGATGTCCGCGTATCTCTCGCGCCTCTATTCGGGCAAGACCTACCGCTCGCTGCGCGAAGCCGCCAAGCAACTCGGCAAGCATCTGCCGAAGCTGATTGCGGACCGCGCCAGCCGCGTCGAAGAATATTCGCGCGGCTTCATGGTCAACAACGGCACGCTGTTCGAAGAGCTCGGCTTTTATTACGTCGGCCCGATCGACGGCCATAACCTGGACCATTTGCTGCCCGTGCTGCAGAACGTTCGCGACATGGAAACCGGGCCGATCCTGGTTCACGTCGTGACGCAAAAGGGCAAGGGCTACGGCCCGGCGGAAGCCGCCGCCGATAAGTATCATGCCGTCGTCAAATTCGACGTCGCCACCGGCGCGCAGTCGAAGTCGAAACCGAACGCACCTGCGTATCAGAACGTCTTCGGCGCAGCGCTCGTTAAGGAAGCCGAGAAGGACGAGAAGATCGTCGCCATCACCGCGGCGATGCCGTCGGGCACCGGCGTCGACATCTTCAACAAGGCGTTCCCGAACCGGACCTTCGACGTCGGCATCGCCGAGCAGCATGCGGTGACGTTTGCGGCGGGCCTCGCCGCGCAGGGAATGCGCCCGTTCTGCGCAATTTATTCAACCTTCCTCCAGCGCGCTTACGACCAGGTGGTCCATGACGTCGCGATCCAGAGCCTGCCGGTCCGTTTTGCGATCGATCGCGCCGGCCTGGTCGGCGCCGACGGCGCGACCCATGCAGGCTCGTTCGACAATGCCTATCTCGGATGCTTGCCCGGATTCGTCATCATGGCGGCCGCCGATGAAGCCGATCTCGTCCACATGGTCGCTACCCAAGTCGCGCTCAACGACGGACCAAGCGCGTTGCGTTACCCGCGCG